>CACWHO010000001.1 GCA_902760765.1 uncultured Eubacteriales bacterium
AATGTTTCATCTGCTTTTATTGCATCTTCCATTGTTACTTTTATAAGAATTCTTGTTTCAGGATTCATTGTTGTTTCCCATAATTGTTCTGGATTCATTTCTCCTAATCCTTTATATCTTTGTAATCCTAATTGGTCTCTTGCAACACCCTGCTTTTCAAGTTCCTTATATTCTCTATCTAAATCTTCATCAGTATAACAATAAATATCTTGCATTCCTTTTTTAGATAATTTATAAAGTGGTGGTTGAGCTAAATAAACATTACCATTTTCTATTAAAGGTCTCATATATCTAAAGAAAAATGTTAATAATAAAGTTCTAATATGTGCACCATCAACATCAGCATCAGCCATTATTATTACTTTTCCATATCTAATTTTTGTAATATCAAAATCTTGTCCAATTCCTGCTCCAACTGCTAAAATTACTGGATTTAATTTATCATTTCCATAAATTTTATCAGCTCTTGCCTTTTCAACATTAAGCATTTTTCCCCATAATGGTAAAATTGCTTGGAATTTCCTATCTCTTCCTTGTTTTGCACTTCCACCAGCTGAATCTCCCTCAACTATATATACTTCAGTTTCTGATGGATCTTTACTACTACAATCTGCTAATTTTCCTGGTAATGTAGATGTTTCTGTTGCATTTTTCTTTCTAACTAATTCTCTTGCTTTTCTTGCTGCCTCTCTAGCTCTTGAAGCACTTACACATTTTTCTAATATTGCTTTTGCAACTCTTGGATTTTCCTCTAAAAATGTTGATAATGCATCATTTACCATACTTTGTACTATTCCAGTTACTTGGCTATTTCCAAGCTTTGTTTTTGTTTGTCCTTCAAATTGTGGTTCTTTTAATTTTACAGAAACAACAGCTGTAATTCCTTCTCTTATATCTTCTCCCTGAAGATTTGGGTCTTTTTCTTTAAGTAAATTATGATTTCTTGCATAATCATTAAATACTTTTGTTAAGCCTCTTTTAAATCCTTCAAGGTGTGTTCCACCTTCTACTGTATTTATATTATTAACAAATGTATAAATATTTTCACTATAAGATGTTGTATATTGAATTGCAATTTCAACAGGAACTTCTCCATCTTTTTCAATATATATTGGTGTTGGATGAATTTTTTCCTTATTTTTATTTAAATATTCAACAAATGAAATTAATCCACCTTCAAAATGAAATTCTGCCTTTTTAGGTTCTTCATCATTTCTTTGATCTTCTAATGTTATTTTTAGTCCTTTAGTTAAAAATGCAATTTCTCTAAGTCTTTTTTCTAGAACTTCATAATCATAATCCAAACTTTCAAAAATTGTATCATCAGCTAAAAATCTTACAAGTGTTCCAGTTTTATTTGAATCTCCAATTCTTTGTAATGGCTGAACTGTTTTTCCCTTTTCAAATTTCATATTGAATATTCCGCCATCTCTTTCTATTGTAACTTCTGTCCATGTTGATAGTGCATTAACAACTGATGCACCTACTCCATGAAGACCTCCAGAAACTTTGTATCCACTATCTCCGCCAAATTTTCCACCAGCATGTAAAACTGTATAAACAGTTTCTGCAGTTGAAATATGTGTTTTTGGGTGTATTTCTACTGGAATTCCTCTACCATTATCTTGAACAGATATAATATTTCCCTTCTCTATAACAACATTTATTTCTGTACAATAACCTGCTAATGCTTCATCAACACCATTATCTACTATTTCATATACCATATGATGTAATCCTCTAACAGATGTACTTCCTATGTACATTCCTGGTCTTTTTCTAACTGCTTCTAACCCTTCTAGTACTTGTATTTGTTCTGCACCATATTTATGCTTGTACTTTTCCATTTATTTTCCTCCTTTTAACATTTAATGATATATAAATGAATTTTATTTAATAATTTTTCCGTCTGATACATTATATTCCAAATAATTTAAATTTTCAAGATTTAATTTTTCTGTACATGTAATAATAACTTGATTATTTTTTATATTTTCTAAAAAATTTTTTCTTCTTTCTTTATCTAATTCTGACATAAAATCATCTAATAATAAAATTGGATATTCCCCTATTTCATCATAAATAATTTGAAGTTCTGATAATTTTAAAGAAAGCATTACAGTTCTATTTTGTCCTTGTGAACCATAAACATTTACTTGATTATCATTTATATATATCACAAAATCATCTCTATGTATACCTTTAGTTGTAAATCCTTTAATTATATCTAATTTTCTTCTTTGTTTTAATAAATTTAAATAATTTTCTTTTTTTTCACAATCTGTTAAATATTCTATTTTTATTTCTTCATTATTATTAGTAATGCTTTTATGAATTTCTACTATTTTATTGCTTATTTTATTAATAAATTCTTTTCTATAATTTACAATTTTTTCTGCATACTCTGCTAATTTTTCATCCCAAATATCTAATAATTCTTCAGATTTATTTTCTTCTTTTATTAATCTTAAATAATTATTTCTTTCTTCAATTGTTTTTTTATATAAATTTAAAACATTTAAATAATTAGGTCTTAATTGACTAATCATAATATTTAAAAATCTTCTTCTATTTTCTGGTCCTCCTTTTAAAATATTAATATCATCAGGAGTAAAAATTACAACATTTAAATTACCTAATAATTCACTCAATTTTTTTAATTTTATATTATTTAAATAAATATTTTTTTTATTTTTTAATTCAATTTTTATTTTACCATCTCTATCTGATTTTTCATATTCTACTTCAACAAAAGAATTATTTTCATTTAATTTTATCATTTCTTTATCTTTATTTGTTCTAAAAGATTTTCCTAAACCACATAAATAAATTGCTTCTATTATATTTGTTTTTCCTTGTGCATTTTTTCCATAAAAAATATTTATATTTTTTTCTAAATTAATTTCTTCATTTTTATAATTTCTAAAATTATAAATTTTAATCTTTTTAATCCACATTTTTTCTCCATTTAAATCTATTTAATTCTAATTTATTCTATTTTTTTCTAATTTATTCTAATTTTCTTAATTTTTATTTTAAATTAATTTTATTTTAATTTTTTTATTTAAAATTATATTAATTAAAAATAAAAATCGCTTATTTTTGATTCTCATGCGTTAAAATTTTTTTATTATTTTTTATTTTATTCTAATTTATTCTAATTTTTTCTATTTTTTTCTAATTTATTTAATTTTATTTTTATCCACATTTTATAATAATTTGTGGAAAGATATTTATTTTTTATAAAATTAAGAATTTCTAAAAGACATAATTATCTCTTAGAAATTCTATTTTTTAATCTTCTTTTAATCTTATTGGTAAAATCATATAAACATAATCTTTATTTTCTGTTGATTTTATTAAACATGGAGAAATGCTTGTTCCAAATTCAACATATACTTCTTCATCATCAATTGCTTTTAAACTATCTAAGAAATATTTTGGATTAAATCCAACTTCAAGATTTTTTCCTTCTGTTGATACAAATAATTCTTCTTTTGCATCTCCTGTTTGGTTTGTACAAGATATTATTATTTTTCCAATATCAACATTTACTTTTACAGGATATTTTTTTTCTTTTTCAACAGTTGATGAAGATATTAAACTTATTCTTTCAAAACTATCTTGTAAATTATTTTTATTTACTTTTATTCTTGTTTCCCAATTTTCAGGAATAACATTTTTATAATTTAAAAATTCTCCATCTAAAATTCTAGTAACAATTTTACAATTATCCATTTCAAATAATGCTTGATTTTTAGCAACGCCAATTCTAACTGGTTCAAATGAATCTGATAAAATTTTAATAACTTCATTTAATGTTTTTCCTGGTATAACAGCACTAAAATCATTTGTTTGTTGATTTAAAAATATGCTTCTTAATGCTAATCTAAATCCATCAACAGCAACAACATTTAATTTATTATCTTTTATTTCAAATAAACATCCAGTAAATATTGGTCTATTTTCTTCCACACTTACTGCAAAAATTGTTTTTCTAATAACATTTTTTAAAGTATTTTGTTCTACTTCAATAGAATTTTCAACTTCTATTTTTGGTAATTCAGGAAATTCATCAGGATTCATTGTTGCTAATTTATATAATGAACCTTCACATTCAATTTCTAAAAGATTTTTATCATTTACTGAAATATAAATTTCTGTATCTGGTAATTTTCTAATAATTTCACTAAACATTATTGCATTAACAACTGTACTTCCCTGTTCTCTTACTTCACAATCCATTACATATTCAATTCCTATTTCTAAATCATAAGTTGTTAATTTAATTTCATTATCATTTGTTTGAATTAATATTCCCTCTAATATAGGCATAGTAGTTTTAGAAGCTACCCCTCTTACTACGGAATTTATTGCTTTTAACAATTTATCTTTATAACAAACAATTTGCATTTTTAATGCCTCCTTTAATTATTTTATAATTTAATAAATATATTTAGTAGTATTAGTATTAGGTGCTGTGGAAATTGTGGAAAACTATGTTGAAAGTTTATATTTCTATAAAAATGCCTGTGAATAATTTGGTGGATAATGTCTAAAATTTTCCACATCTTGTAAAAAATTTGTGAATAATTTAGATATAAACAATTTTTTAACACCTTATTCACATTAGGTTGTGGATATCCTATTAGTTATTTCCGTAGCAATAAATTGAAAAATTTTTAACAAACAATTTTTTTAACAAACATAAATTTTAAAATTTAATATTTTTTGTTGAAATTATTTATTTTTTGTCAGCCGTAATTATGTTCTTCACACTTTCCACAATTAACTTAGTACTATTTTTTTCTTTTATTTCTTTTGCAATTTTATTGTATCCGTGCATAACAGTTGAATGGTCTCTATTGCCGAAATCCGCACCAATTTGAGGAAATGACATACCTGCAATTTCTCTACACAAATACATTGCTATTTGTCTAGGGAATGCTATATCATTACTTCTTTTACTCCCTGATAAATCATCTTTATCTATGCTAAAATATTTAGCAACTGTTTCTTTTATAAAGCTTGATGAAATTACTTTTTGATTTTCATAAGTAAATTCATTTATTATATTTTCTGCAAGTTCAATAGTAATAGGACTGTGTGTTAATGAAGCTCTTGCAACAATTTTATTTAATACACCCTCTAGTTCCCTTATATTTGAATCAATTTTTGTTGCAATGTCTGATAAAATAAAATCATCTATTACTATTGATTCTTCTTGAGCCTTTTTTCTTAAAATTGCTAATCTTGTTTCATAATCAGGTTTTGAAATATCTGCAAGTAAACCACATTCAAACCTTGTTTTTAGTCTATCTTCAAGAAATTCAATGTCTTTTGGAGCTTTATCACTAGTAAGAATAATGTGTTTTCCATTTTCTTTTAATGTATTAAAAGTGTGGAAAAATTCTTCTTGGATTCTATCTTTACCTGCAATAAATTGAATATCATCAATTAATAAAACGTCTATATTTCTATATTTATTTCTAAATATTTCTGTTTTACCATCTTTTATTGCATTAATTAATTGGTTACCAAATTTTTCTGATTCTAGTACCCTATTTCCTATTGCATGCATTAAATGAGTTTTTCCTAAACCAACTCCACCATAAATAAATAATGGATTATATTCATCTCCTTGATTATTTGCAACTGCAAGAGCAGCAGCATTTGCAAGTCTATTATTACTTCCAACAACAAAAGTTTCAAAGGTAAATTTTGGATTTAATGTTTGTCTATTATTTTCTAATTCTAAATCTGAATCAATTACAGAAAAAGTCCATTCTTTATTTGTTATATATTTTAAAGCATTTAAGATTAAACTACTAAATTTATTTTCAATAAAATCTTTCTGAAAATCGCTTGAAACAATGAAATTTATGTGATTATCTTGAATGTTTTTTATTCCTAATGGAAGAATCCATGTTTCATATGATATGACAGAAACTTCATCTTTTAGTGTATCTTTTAATTTTTCAAGAAGTTCATCTTTGTCAAAATCCATTTTATTCATCCTTTCTTAAAAATTATCCACAAAATTATCCACAACTGTTTATAATTCTGTAATTTTATAGTAAAATATTGATAAAAATTACGAACAAATTTTTATTATAAAATAAATAAAAACATATTCTTTTTTATGTATTTTATATAATAACAAAATTTTGTGTATTAAGTCAATAGAATTGTGGAAAATTTTTTTAAACTGTTGATTTTTTTTGAAAAATTGTGGATAACTTTTTCAAAAAAATAATTTATTACCAAAATATTACAAAAAATAAAAAAAGTATTGACAAATTATATAAAATTAAGTTATAATCGATATACTGATTATTTTGTAAAGGATTTCCCTAAGGGGAATTTTATAAAAAAGCTAATAGGAGGTGCTAATTATGAAAAGAACATTTCAACCAAAAAAAAGACAAGAAAAAGAAGAACATGGATTTATGAAAAGAATGAGTACTAAATCTGGCAGAAATGTATTAAAAGCAAGAAGAGCAAAAGGTAGAAAAAAGATAAGTGCATAGTTTTATAAAATCCTAAACTATAAGAT
Source organism: uncultured Eubacteriales bacterium (assembly GCA_902760765.1). GTDB lineage: Bacteria > Bacillota > Clostridia > TANB77 > CAG-508 > CAG-269. Next base: position 6,557 of record CACWHO010000001.1, read on the forward strand.
TTAAGGGCAAGTTTGAGTCTTGCCTTTTAAAATAATTAAAAGGTATGAGATAATGAAAAAGACAAGGATTATTAAAAAAAATTATGAATTTAAAAATATCTTAGACAAAGGAAAATTTTATTCTGGTAAATATATAGCAATTTCAGTTAAAAAAAATGGTAAAAATATAAATGAATTAGGGTTGGCAATTAGTTCTAAAGTTGGAAAAGCCGTAAGAAGAAACAAAATTAAGAGACTAATAAGAGAAAACTATAGATTAATGGAAGAAAATATAGTTAATGGAATAAGTATTGTTTTTTTATGTAAAAAAAATATAAATATTGATGATATAACTTTTTTTGACATAAAAGATGATATGAATTATATATTTAATAAGGCAAATTTGAAAATAAAAGAATAAATTTGATAGAAAAATAAAGGAAAAAATAAAAAAATTAAAGAATTAAAGAATAAAATTTATCAAGTGAAAATATGAAAAAAATATTATTAAAATTAATAGATTTTTATAAAAAGCATATATCCTTATGGATTGAAAGCAAAAATATAAAGTGTAAATTTTATCCAACATGTTCAGAATATACGAAACAAGCCATTGAAAAATATGGTGCAATAAAAGGGGTAAGATTAGGAATATATAGAATTTTGAGGTGTAATCCTTTTTCAAAAGGTGGATATGACCCTTTAAAATAACTTAGGAGGAATAAAGATGTTTCAATTCTTTGCAAACATTTTTGGTTATATATTAAATTTTATTAATAACATTGTTGGAAACTATGGTTTAGCAATAATTATATTTACAGTTTTAATAAAAATATTAATGTTGCCATTATCAATAAAACAACAAAAAACAATGAAAAAAAGTGAAAAATTACAGAATCAAATAAAAGCACTTCAGTTTAAATATAAAAATGACCAAGAAACTTTAAATAGAGAGATGATGGCTTTATATAAAAAAGAAAATATGAGTCCATTTAGTGGTTGTTTAACAGCAATAGTTCAATTTATATTATTAATTTCAGTATTTTATATGGTCAGATTCCCATTAACATATATGGTAGGAATAGATAAAGACCAAATTAATACTTATATTGAACAAATGAAACAAGACAATATTGCAGTAAGCCAAGGATATGCTGAAATTGATGTAATAAGAGAATTAAATTATTTAAAAGAAAAATTTCCAGATGACCAAAATTTAAATAAAATTAATCTAAATATGAATTTCTGTGGATTAGATTTAAGTAAGATTCCACAACAAAATCTAACAGATTGGACAGTTTATATAATTCCTTTACTTTATATTTTATCAACATTTGTTTCAATGAGAATGACATCAAATACTAAAAAACCTGAAAAAAATAATAATTTAGATAAAGAAGAGGAAGAAAATAAAGATAAAAAGGAGAAAAACGAAGGAAATGACATGGAAGAAACATTAGAACAATCAAACAAAATGATGTCATGGATGATGCCAATTATGTCAGTTTCAATTTCGCTTGTTGCACCATTAGGACTTGCTTTATATTGGTTAGTTAATAATATACTTATGATATTTGAAAAGATTTTTACAGATAGAGTTATAAAAGATTAAGTTTATTAATTGCAAGAAAGGATATGAAATCATGGAAAACAGTATTATTTCAGAAGGTAAAACAACAAATGAAGCAATTGAAAATGGTTTAAGAAAATTAAATGTTTCTAAAAATAAAGTTAATATAAAAGTATTAGAAAATGAAGAAAAAAGGAGCTTTTTTAGTATTTTAACACCAAGAGTTGTTAGAGTACAGTTAACTTTAAAAGATGTAAAACCAGAAAAGGTTGTTGTTGAGCTAACAGAAGAAGAACAAAATATAGCTGAAAAAAATATTAAATCTTTTTTAGATGATTTCTTAAAAAATATAGATGAAAATGCAGATGTTAAAATAAACACATCAAAAGATGGAATAAATGTTAATATTAATAGTGAAAAATGTGGATTTTTAATAGGATATAGGGGAGATACATTATATGCTATGCAAAGTATAATATCTGCAGTTGCTAATAAAGGTGTAAAAGATAAGGTAAGGGTAATTTTAGATATAGAAAATTATAAAGAAAAAAGAAAGAAAACATTAGAAGATTTAGCTGATAAAATAGCTGCAACAGTAGTAAAAACAAAAAAATCAGTTACATTAGAACCAATGAATGCATATGAAAGAAAAATAATCCATACAAAATTGCAAGACAGTGAAAAGGTAGAAACAAGAAGCATTGGTGAAGAACCAAGAAGAAAAGTTGTAATTGAATTAAAAAGAAAATAATTTAAATAAAATCGGAGGTCAAAGGTCAGATTTTACTTTATAAATAAAAGTAATTTCTATCTTTGACTTTTTTATATAGTTAAAAATATTGTAATTTTTTAAAACTAGAAAGGAAGTAAAATAAAATGGACGTAATAGCTTCAATTTCAACAGCTCCAGGAATTGGTGGAATTGGAATTGTTAGAATGAGTGGCGAAGATTGTTTTAAAGTATTAGATAAAATATTTGAGCCAAAAAAGAAAGAAAAAATAGAAGATATAAAAGGTTATACTATGAAATATGGACATATTGTGGAAAATGGAAAAATTGTAGATGAAGTTCTTGTTTCATATTTTAAAAAGCCTAGAAGTTATACAACAGAAAATATGTGTGAAATAAACACACATGGTGGAAATATTGTGATTAGAAAAATACTTGATTTATGTTTAAAAAATGGCGCAAATCTTGCGGAACCAGGTGAATTCACCAAAAGAGCTTTTTTAAATGGAAGGATAGATTTATTACAAGCAGAGTCTGTAATTGATATTATAGATAGCAAATCTGAAAAGGAATTAAATACTGGAATGAAACAACTTCAGGGTCAATTATCAAATAAAATAAAAGAAATAAAACAAGAAATAATGGATGTAATGGTAAATGTTGATGTAAGTATAGATTATCCAGAATATGACGTAGAAGAAGTTGAAAATAAAGAAGTTTTAAATATGCTAGATAGTGTACAAGCTAAATTAGAAAAATTAGAAAAAAGCTTTGATACTGGAAAAGTTCTTAAAAATGGAATAAAAACAGCAATTATAGGAAAACCAAATGCTGGAAAATCTTCACTATTAAATGCAATATTACATGAAGATAGAGCAATTGTTACGGAATATGAAGGAACAACAAGAGATACAATAGAAGAATTTGTAAATATAAATGGAATTCCTTTAAAATTAATTGATACAGCTGGAATAAGAGAAAATTCAAATGATGAAATAGAGAAAATAGGAATAAAAAAATCTAAAGAAATAGCAAATACAGCTGATTTAGTAATAGCAATTTTTGATTCATCAAAAGAATTAACACAAGAAGATATTGAGATATTAAATTTAATAAAAAATAAAAAAGCAATTATTATATTAAATAAATCAGATTTAAATACTATTTTAGACGTAAATGATAAAAGATTTACAGATGTTACAAAAGATATTGTAAAAATATCTGCTTTAAATGGGGAAGGAATAGAAGATTTATATTCAAAAATTTTGGATATGTTCAATTTGAATCAAATAAATTTAGATAATGATATTATAATTACAAACTTAAGACATAAAAATTTAATTATGAAGGCAATTGAAAGCACGAAAAAGGCAAGAGAGACAATTTTACAAGGTATGCCTATTGATATTATAGCTATTTTTATAAAAGACATTTTAGAGGATTTAGGAGCCATAACTGGCGAATATGTTACTGAAGATATTATAAATGAAATATTTTCTAAATTTTGTTTGGGTAAATAAAACAAATAAACATAAAACATTTACTACATAATTTTAAAACAAAACTAATAAGTTAAAATTTATAAATATTAAAAAATAATTAAATTAATAAGTAAAAAGAATAAAAAATTGCTTATTAATATATATAATTTATTAGTTAATATTTTCTTAAAAATAAAAAAAACAATATTTTTAAGTTTCATAAGAAATTAAAAAATGTTTCACAAAAATAAAATATTTGTATTAATTAATATAAAAATTTAAATTGATTTAAAAAAATAGATAATATTAAGTAATCTAAAAATAAGGGGAGATAATAAAATGAGTTATTTTGCAGGAGAATATGATATAGCAGTAATTGGAGCAGGACATGCAGGATGTGAGGCAGGACTTGCAGCAGCAAGATTAGGAATGAAAACATTAGTATTTTCAATAAGCCTAGAGTGTGTAGCAAATATGCCATGTAATCCACATATAGGTGGAAGCTCAAAAGGACATTTAGTAAGAGAAATAGATGCACTTGGTGGAGAGATGGGAAAAAACATAGATAAAACTATGATTCAAATAAAAATGTTGAACACATCAAAAGGACCAGCTGTACATTCATTAAGAGCTCAAGCTGATAGAAAAAGATATCATATGGAAATGAAACATACTTTAGAAAAACAACCTAACTTATTTTTAAAACAAGGAGAGATTGTAGATATTAAAGTAGAAAATGGAAAAGTAGTTGGTGTTGAAACTGATGTAGGAGCAATATATAAAGTAAAAGCAGTAATTGTTGCAACAGGAACATATTTAAAAGGTAAAATTTTTATGGGAGAATTTTCAAAAGAAAGTGGACCAGATGGTGTATCAGCAGCAAATAAATTATCAGATTCTTTAAGAAGAATAGGTGTTGAGTTAGTTAGATTTAAAACAGGAACACCAGCAAGAGTAAATAAAAGAAGTATAGATTTTAGTAAGATGGAAGTACAAAAAGGTGACGAAAATATTGTTCCATTTTCATTTGAAGATGATATAAAAGATTTAAAACAAGTTGATTGTTATTTAACATATACAAATGAAAATACACATAAAATTATTAGAGATAATTTACATAGGTCTCCATTATATGCAGGGGAAATAAAAGGAACAGGACCAAGATATTGCCCATCAATTGAAGATAAAGTAGTAAGGTTTAGTGATAAACCAAGACATCAAGCTTTTGTTGAGCCAATTGGAATTGATACAGATGAAATGTATATACAAGGTTTAAGTTCTTCATTACCAGAAGAAGTGCAAATTGCATTATATAGAACGATTCCTGGACTTGAAAATTGTGAATTTACAAGAAGTGCATATGCAATAGAATACGATTGTATAAATCCATCAAACTTAAAATTATCTCTAGAATATAAAGGGATAGATGGATTATTTATGGCAGGTCAAACAAATGGCACATCTGGATATGAAGAAGCAGCATGCCAAGGATTAATTGCAGGAATAAATGCTTCACAAAAAATAAAAGGCAAAGAACCATTGATATTGGATAGAACTCAAGGATATATTGGTGTATTAATAGATGATATTGTTACAAAAGGAACAAATGAACCATATAGAATGATGACATCAAGAGCCGAATATAGACTTCTTTTAAGACAAGATAATGCAGATTTAAGATTAACAGAAATTGGACATGAAATTGGTTTAATTTCAGATGAAAGATACAAAAGATTTTTACATAAAAAAGAAAATATTGAAAAAGAAATAAACAGATTAAAAAGTACTGTTGTAAAACCATCAGAAGAAGTCAATAAAATACTTAGAGAAAATGGAACAACAGAACTTACAACAGGAACAAAAATGTCTGAACTAATAAAAAGAACTGAACTTGATTATGATAAATTGGCAGAAATAGATAAAGAAAGACCAGAATTAACATTACAAGAAAAAGAAGAAGTAGAAATTCAAATAAAATATGAAGGATATATAAAGATGGAAGAAGCACAGGTTGAAAAATTTAAAAAACTAGAGACAAAACTTCTACCAGAAGATATTGATTACCAGAAAATTGAAGGATTGAGTTTAGAAGCAAGACAAAAATTAAATAAATTTAAGCCACGTTCAATTGGACAAGCTTCAAGAATATCTGGAGTTTCTCCAGCAGATATATCTGTTTTACTAATCAATTTACAAGTTAGAAACAAAGAATAAATTTATAAAAATCAATTTAAAAAGAAAATAACAGGAAAGATATTTAGAAATAAAACAAGAAAGGAAAAATTTTTAATATGGAAATTAATGAATTTTCAAATAAAATGAAATTTTATGGAGAAAAAATTAGTTTAAAGTTTAATGAGAAACAACTAAATAAATTTTATTTATATATGAATCTTTTAATAGAATGGAATGAAAAAATAAATTTAACAGCAATAACAGAGCCAGATGAAATAATTATAAAGCATTTTATTGATTCATTAACAATAGAAAAATACATAGAAGAAAATAGTACACTTGCAGATATTGGTACAGGAGCAGGATTTCCTGGAATACCACTTAAAATTTATAGAGATGATATAAATATAAAATTAATAGATTCATTAAATAAAAGAATAAACTTTTTAAATGAGGTTATAGAAAAATTAGAACTTAAAAATATTAACACAGTACATTCAAGAATAGAAGATTTTGGAAAAAATAAAAAAAATAGAGAAAAGTTTGATTTTGCTACCGCAAGGGCAGTTGCAAATATGAGTACACTTGCTGAATACCTTCTTCCTGTTGTAAAAGTTGGAGGAAAATGTATTTGCATGAAAGGAAATGTTATTGAAGAAGAATTAAACAATTCAAAAAATGCAATAAATATTTTAGGAGGAAAAGTATTAAAAATAGATAAATTTAATTTACCTGATACGGATATTGAAAGAAATATTATAATTATAGAAAAAGAAAAAAATACTCCAAATAAATATCCTAGAAAAGCAGGTATTCCATCAAAAGAGCCATTATAATACGGCTCTTTTAAATTATAAATTTTTAAAACTTTTGTTGTGAAAATATTGACTTTTTATATAAAAATGTATATCATAGAATAAGATAGAAAAGAAATATATAAGTAAACATTTACTATTACAAAGGAGGCATATTGTGGGAAAAATTATATCAATAGCAAATCAAAAAGGTGGAGTAGGAAAGACTACAACAGCAATAAATTTTAGTGCAATGCTTGCAAAAAAAGGTAAAAAAGTTTTATTAATAGATGCAGACCCACAAGGTAATGCAACAAGTGGTGTTGGAGGAGAAAAAGATGTAGAATTTTCTACATATGATGTACTTGTTGGAGATACAAAAATAGAAGAAGTAATACAAGATACAGCGGTAAAAAACTTACAAGTGTGTCCTTCAAATATAAACCTAGCAGGAGCAGAAGTAGAATTAGTTTCTATGATGTCAAGAGAACAAAGGCTTAAAGAAAAATTAGAAAACATTAAAAATGAGTATGATTATATTCTTATAGATTGTCCACCATCATTAGGATTAATAACACTTAATGCATTTACAGCATCAGATAGTGTTTTAATTCCTGTACAATGTGAATATTATGCTTTGGAAGGATTAGGACAACTTTTAAATACAATAGATTTAGTAAGAAAACATTTAAATAAAAACTTAGAAATTGAAGGAGCATTGCTTACAATGTATAGTGCGAGAACAAATCTATCAAATCAGGTTGTAAATGAAGTAAAAAGATATTTTAATGATAAAGTTTATAAAAACGTAATACCTAGAAATGTAAGATTAAGTGAAGCACCAAGCTTTGGAATGCCAATAACTGAATATGACCCAAGGTCAAAAGGTGCAAAAGCATATTTGAAATTTACAAAAGAATTTTTAAAAATAAATGAGAGTGACAAAAAAGCAAAACACATGATGTAAAAATAAAAATGTTGAATAGGAGTGATTTAAATGCCTAAAAAAACAGGATTAGGAAAGGGATTGGATGCATTATTTGGACCAATTCCAGAAGAAGAAAAAATACAAGAAACAGATGTATTAAAAAATTTGAATATAAATGAAGTTGAGCCAAACAGAAATCAACCTAGAAAAAATTTTAAGCAAGATGCATTGGAAGAACTTGCAGAATCAATAAAAGAATATGGATTAATACAACCAATTATAGTAACAAAAAAAGATGATTATTATAGTATTATTGCAGGAGAAAGAAGATGGAGAGCATGTAAATTAGCAGGATTAACTGAAATTCCTGCAATAATTAGAGATGATGATGAAAGAAAAAACACAGAAATTGCATTAATAGAAAATATCCAAAGAGAAGATTTAAATCCATATGAAAAAGCACTTGGAATAAAAAATTTAATGGAAAATTATGGACTTACACAAGAAGATGTTGCTAAAAAATTAGGAAAAAGCAGAAGTGCAATTGCAAATACTGTAAGAACATTAAATTTAGACCCAAGAGTATTGGAATTGGTAAAGCAGGGAAAATTAACTGAAGGACATTGCAGAAGTTTACTTGCTATAACAGACCCAGAAAAACAATATATGACAGCATTAAATATTATTGAAAGAGGAACAACTGTTAGAGAAATTGAACAAAGAAATAAAAAAATAAATGCAAAAAAAGTTTCAAAAGAAGAATTAAAAAGAGTAAATATTTTATATAATGATATTGAAAATACATTTCAAGGCTTTTTTGGAACAAAAGTAAAAATAAATCCAGGAAAGAAAAAAGGCAAGATTGTAATTGAATATGCCTCAAATGAAGATTTAGAGAGAATTCTTAAACTTATGAAATAAAAATAAAATTTTATAAAATAAAAAGTGAACTTTTTCTATTGACAAATGCCTGTAAAAATGCTAATATTAATAATGCCCTTAGGCATTTGTCCTATAATAGGAAAGTCATAAGTAGATTTTAAAATCTAAAAATTTTTGATTTTCTTATTCTTATTATTTGGAGAGGTGGTCGAGTTGGTTTATGGCACCAGTCTTGAAAATTGGCGTGCGTTTGTAGCGTACCGTGGGTTCGAATCCCACCCTCTCCGCCAAAGAAATAAAAAGATATAAAGACCATAATTTTATAGTTTTTATATCTTATTTTTTTATAAATGTAGGTGTACCCAAGTGGTGAAGGGGCGAGTTTGCTAAACTTGTAGGTCGAGTTTTCGGCGCGGAGGTTCGAACCCTCTCACCTACGCCAAGAATCCTGAATGTATTTTCGGGATTTTTTTGATGCAAGAAATATTGACAAAAATAAAAAGATTATGGTACAATTTTATTAGATATGTTGAAAAATAATGTAAAATAATATATAATAAAGAAGAAGAGGTGGTTTTGTGAAAATAATAAATAAAGTACTAATAACATTAATATTAGTAATCACAATATTTTTAGTAAAACCACAATGTACATTTTGTGATAGTTCAGAGTTATATGATGCAGATTCTGATAAAACATTTCTTTCAAGTTTAGATAAATATAAAACATCAGGAGAAGATAGCGAATCTGTTAAAACAATAGTAAACAATATTTTATCATTATTAATTGCAATAGGTGTAGTATTAGCAACAGTATTTATTGCAATTTTAGGATTTCAAAATGTACTTGGAAGCGCAGAAGAAAAAGCAGTTAATCATGAACAAATGATGACATTAGTTGTTGGTTCAATTATATTATTTGCAGGTTCTGCAATAGTTAAAATATTATATAATGTTGCAACATCATGGTAATAGAGAGGTGAACAAAATGAAAAAAATAACTATGATTTTCAGTATATTAATTTTAATGAGTTCATTAATTATTTTTACAAATAAAACAGTGTATGCAGCAAGTACCTCAATGAGCCAAATAATAACAGATGCTCAAGGGTTTGTATCTGGAGATGTAAATCCTAAAAAAGCACATATTTATGTAACACCAGAAAGCTTACAATCAACATCAAAAATAATAAACAATGTTTTATTAGCAGTTGCAATTGGTGTAGCATTTGTTTCAATAACATTACTTGGTATAAACTTTATAGTTCAAAGTGCAGAAGAAAAAGCAAAAATAAAAGAAGCATTAATTCCATTTTCAATAGGTGCATTAATAGCATTTGGCGCATTTGGAATTTGGAATGCAGTTGTAAAAATATTTATGAATTTTTAATATTTAAGTTGTTATTAATGTTTACTAAACATATTAGTAATTATATATATAATTAAAAGGGAGGAATCAATATGGAAAAAACAATAAAAATACTTACAGTTGTAATGATGGCTGTTATGATAATATTTACAGTACATAACTTTTCACAAGCTGCATCTGCTTCATCAATAGTTGATGGAATAAAACCAGATTCAAGTACTGTTGATACAACAGATATTTCAACAATGGCTGGTAAAGTATTAGGAATTATACAAGTTGCAACAGCAATATTAGCAGTTATTTTAATTGCAGTATTTGGATTCAAATTTGTTTTAGGTAGTGCACAAGAAAAAGCAGATTATCAAAAATCATTTATTCCACTTATTGTTGGTGTAGTTGTAGTTTTTGCAGCATCAAGTATCGCAAAAATGATATTCTCAATTATAGAAAAATAATAAAGATAAAAAGGAGGAAAAATATTTCCTCTTTTTTTTATGCATAAAATAAAAAATCTTTACGGAAATAAAGAAAATGGCATAAAAAGCCATTATTACGGGAATGTTACCATATTATTAAATTTTAGAATTATTAATAAAATACGTAAAAAAATATAGTTTTTTTCAATTTGATATGTTATAATTTTAAATGTAGAGATATATCTAAAAAGGAGGAATGATAAATGGCTGGAGGACCATATAATATCCCAAGAGATACAAGGGGAGAAGGAAGAATTTTAATGATTTTTACACCTAAAGCATTTATAGGAACAGGTGTAGGAGCATTAATTGGTTTAGTAATTTTTTATCCAATATTTTCTATGCTTAATTTAAAAATTATTGGATGGCTTTTTATAGCATTATTTGGATTAATTGGGTTTGCAGTAATGTCATTTAAAATTCCAAACTCAAATAACTTCGAATTATTAAGAAAAACAGCAGGTGAAAGCATATATGATGTTATAGTTAGATTAATAAAATTTAAAATGAAAAAAAATAAAATATATGTTTATTTTACGGAGGATAAGAAAGATGAGTAATGCAGATGGACTAACAAAGTTATTAACAATATTGCTAATAGTAATGGTTGTAGTTTTAGTAATTTTAGTTGCTGTTTTTATATTTTTAAGAATGAAAAGCAGAATAAAAAAAGATAAAGTACAAGGAAACAAAAAAGATTTAAAAACAAAGGATAAATCAAAAGTTGGCATTAGTAATAATAAAACGTACAAAGAATATACAACTGAATCAATATTTAAATTTATGGATTTTAAAAAAATTGAAGATAATATGATTATACAAGAAAATGGAAGATATTTAATGATAATTGAATGCCAAGGTGTAAATTATGATTTAATGTCAGAAGCAGAAAAAATATCAGTTGAACAAGGATTTACCGAATTTTTAAATACATTAAGGTTTCCAGTGCAATTATATATACAAACAAGGACAGTTAATTTACAGTCAAGTATTGATGGATATAAAGAAAGATTAAAACCTATTGAAAGTAAATATAATTATATGGAAATGCAATATATAAATATGCAAAAAGAAGGAACATATACAACTAAACAAATGCAAGAAGCATATTATTCATTAGTAAAACAAAAAAATCTTTATGAATATACAAAAGATATTATCGCTGATACAGAAAGAATGAGCTTAAATCATAATGTACTTAATAAAAAATATTATATTGTTGTACCATATGACAAACCAGATGTAGGAAATACCAATTATTCAGATGAAGAAATACAAAATATGGCATTTTCAGAATTATATACTAAATCACAATCAATTATTAGGGCAATAATGAGTTGCGAGATTACTTCAAGAATTTTAAATTCTGAAGAGATAGCAGAATTGCTATATAATGCTTACAATAGAGAAGATGCTGATGTTATGAGTATAGGACAAGCATATAGAGCAGGATATGAAGATTTATATTCTACAGCACCAGATGTATTAGATAAAAAAATGGATTTATTAGATAGAAAAATAAAAGAAGATGCCGAAAGATTAGCAAATGAAAAAGTTGCAGAAGCAAAAAGTGATAAAGAAAAGAGATATCTAGAAAAAGAAGATGATATTGATGATTTAATTACAGAACTTGCTAAAAATATGATACAAGAAAATTCAAGATACATTGGAGAAGATATTGCTGAAAGTGCAATAGAAAAAATACAAAACGAAGATAAAAACTCAAAAGGAGGAAATGAAGATGAAAATGAAAACACTACAAGAAGAAGAGGTAGACCAAGAAAATCTTAAAGAAGAAGAATTACAAAATAAGCTGTTACATAAAAAGACAATAAAAGAATTAATTGCACCAGCCGGAATAGATGCATCTAACCTTGATTATCTTAAAATAATATCAAATGTAACAAGATATGTAAGAAGTTTTTATGTTTCAAGTTTACCAAGGTCATGTACATTTCCAGAATTATTTAGAGATTTATATATGTTTGGAGATATAAATACATCAATTTATATAAATCCAGTTTCAGAAGCAAAATCACAAAATGATTTGAATAAAGTAATTACAGAACTTGAAACAGAAAGAGTTGTTGCAAGTGATAAGGGAAAAATAAATAGAGAGAGTATATTAGCACAAAAAAGATTTGAAACAGAACAACTAAGAGATTCAATAGCAGCAGGATTTAATAAATTGTATGAAGCAACAATAGTATCTACATTATTTACATATAGTTTAGACGATTTAGACCGTTTAACTAAAATGCTTGCAAATGAAATGTCAAAAAATTTGGTAGGAATAAAATCTGCATGGGCTTTTCAAGAAGAAGCATTTAAAGATAATTTACCATTAATGGAAAATAAAATAAAGAAAGTTCATACATTTGATAGACCATCAATGGGAACAGTTTTCCCATTTTTGACATCAGAAGTTGGACATTCTACAGGTGTTCCAATAGGATTTAATGCACAAACTGGAGTACCAATTTTATTTGATAACTTTAATTCATCATTAACAAACTATAATATGGTTATATTTGCTAAATCTGGTGCTGGTAAATCTGTAACAATGAAAACATTAATTTCTAGGTCATCAGTTTTAATGGGAATAGAAAGCTTAGCACTAGATGCCGAAGGAGAATATTATGCAGTTGCAGAAGCATTAGGTGGAATTAATGTTGTAATAAGCCCAACATCACAAACAGTAATTAATTTGTTTGATGTTGAAGTTGAAAAAGTTAAAGATGAAATAACAGGAAAAGAAAGAGAAGTTTTAAATATTGAAAACAAAGTAGAGGATGTTACACAAGCATTAGTCACAATGGCAAGAGGAAGCACACAATCTACGGAAGTAAACGAATTAACAAAACAAATTATTGCAGAAGCGGTTGCAGAAGAGTATGCATCACTTGGAATAACTTCTAATCCACAAAGCTTATATGAAGCTGCAGATGGAGTAAGTTTACTTGCAAAAAAGAAAAAAGATATGCCAACAATAGGCTCTTGGTATAGAAGAATTCAAAGAAAGGCAGCACAAAATGAAAATGCTGATTATAGATTCCATTATAGTTATTTATTAAAAGTTATGAAACAATATATAAGAGAATACGATGGACAAATGGCATATTTTGATGGTCAATCAACATTTGATTTACTTGAGGGAGCACCATTTATAAATTTGGATATTTCTCAATTGGAGGAAAGGTTTGCAAGGCCACTTGCACAACAAATATTGCTTTCTTGGATTTGGGAAAAATTTGTTAAGAAAAATAGTGAAGATAGAACAAAAGCTTCACAAAAAAGAGTAATAGTTGATGAGGCATGGATGTTATTACCATATCCAGAAGCTGTAGATTTCTTAAATAAAATGGCAAGACGTGCAAGAAAAAGAAATGTATCTTTGGCAATTATATCTCAAAGATTTCAAGATTTTTACGAAAAACCAGAGGCACAAGCAGTATTAACATCATCAGATACAAAATTGTTTTTAGCACAAGATAAGTCAGAAATACAATATTTAAAGGAAGTATTTAAATTAAGTGATGGAGAAGCAAGCTTTTTGGTTACTTGCCAAAGAGGACAAGGACTTTTAAAAGTTGGCTCAGATACAGCAATATTACAAATTACACCAACGAAAAAAGAGTTTGAATTTGTTGAAACAAACTTAAATAAATTAGCACAAATGAAAAGAAATGAACAGTAAAACAAAAGAAAAAGCTTATAAAGATTAAGTAAATGTGGAGAATAATTTGGTTAAAGGAGCAAAAATGACTAAAATAAGAATTAATTTAAACAAGCTGATAAGAATAATTATTGTAACAATAACTATCTTAAGCTTCATACTTCCTTCTGCATCTTTTGCAAAAACAACTGATGAGGCAACATATCTTAATGAGACATATACAAAAGGGTTAAATGGTGTTCAACTAGCACATTATATTTGGCAAGAATCAAACAAAGAAGATGGAACATGGGTACAGGCTAAAAATAGCGATGGCACATTATATTACATACCAAGAGCTACTACAGGTGAAAATGGAAGTGCAAGTGAACGTAAAAAATTTTATGATGACCCTTTTTATGCAGCTGATAATGTACAAAAAGTTGAGGCAAAATGGGGAAGTACTAAAGACACAGAAGATAAATATCAAAATGAAATAGAGAATCAAACAACTAAAACAAATCAAGAAGCAGATGATGGACTTTCACTTGGAATGAAAGGGGCACAAAGAGCTGAATATATTTATAATCAAGCACAACAAGAAAATGGTATGTGGGTACAATATGGAGACCATTATGTTCCAAGAAAATATATTACAGATTATGGTGTTCCAACAGGTGATGAAATAACTCCTTATTTAACAGATGATTATAAAGTAGAAAATATTAAGGCTGAGGCTGGAATTAAAGATGAACCTGAATCAACTGAAGAAGATGATGAAGACCCTGGATTTTTAAATGGTGCTGGTGGAATTTTAATGGAGCCATTTCTTAAATTTATTAATGCTATTGCAGATTCTATCGCAAGTGCTTTGCAATCATTTATGATGGGAAAAGGAAATTGGGTAATGACAGATGATGTAGTAGATGATGCAAAAGTAACAGATGTAGACCCAAAAGATGCTGATATTATAATTAATAGTAATTATGGAGGAGGTATTTTAGGAGTAATAGGCTCTAATACTTGGTATCCAAATTTTAGATATACATGTGAAGAAATTTTTGCAAATAAAGTTCCTTGGTTAGATGTTAACTTTTTAAATCCTACAATAAAAGACTTAAAAGGTTCAAAAGATACAAACATTGCATATAAATTACAAGATATTATAAAAGCATGGTATAGAGTTTTAAGATTAATTGCAATTGTTGGATTACTATCAATTTTGATATATACAGGTATTAAGATAATGATAGAATCTAACACAGAAAAAAGAGCAAAATATAAAGAAAGAATTGTAGACTGGTTAGTTGCATTTGTAATATTATTTGCTATGAATTATATAATGAGTTTTACACTTTCAATATCATCAGAATTAACAGACTTATTTACAGGTCCAAGTGAAGAAACAAGAAATATTATAGTTTATTATTCACAAGGGGACGCAGATAAAGGAAACCAAATGTTTAGAACAAATTTAATGGGACTTGCTAGATTTAAGGTTCAAAACCCAGGTCTTTTATCTGAAATATCATATGAAGTAATATATATTGCATTACTTGTATTTACAATAAGATTTACAATAGAATATTTCAAAAGGGTAATAATGATGGCATTTTTAACATTAATAGCACCAATTGTTGCTCTTACATACCCAATAGATAAAATGGGCGATGGAAATGCACAGGGATTCCAAAGATGGCTTAGAGATTATATATTTAACGCTCTTTTACAACCAATGCATTATTTGATATATACAATTTTAATTGGTTCTGCAATTACACTTGCAGCAAATAATCCTATTTATCCAATTGTCGTTTTATTGTTTATGTCACAGGCAGAAAAATTTGTAAGAGATTTGTTTGGATTTGGAAAAGCTGGAGGATTAATGGAACCAGGAGGACGTGGTGCACATGCATTTGCATCTGGAGCAATTACTACACAATTACTTAATAGAATTGGAAAAGGTAATAATAATGGTGGAGGAAAGAATAGTAAAAATAAAATACCAACAACGAAACCACCAAAAACAATGCCTACTGGAGATATAGGAGAACTTCCTGAAACAGGAGAAAGTACAATAGACGCACTTGCTGGTGCTGGAACTATTAATGATGTTGTAAATAATAATGAAAATAAAGGCTCTAAATATAATAATCAAATTGATGATAATTTAAATCAACAAACAACACCATCAGGAATTATTCTTCCTCAAAGTACAATACAAAACATGGCACAACAACAAGCTATACAGGAAAAAGCAAATGCAAATAAAAATTCTCAACCAACAGGATTTACAGATGCATTTAAAAAGAATAATACAATTAGAACAAAAGCTGGAACTGGTAAAGGTTTAGCTGCCGTAGGAAAGAAAATTATAAAACCTGTTTGGAATCCAGATAAGAGTGCTAAATATAATGGAAAGAGAATTGCAAAAGGAGTGGCAAAAGGCTTAGCAAAAGGATATGTAGCAGCTGGATTAGGAGTTGCTGCAGCAACTGCTGAACTAGGAGTAAGTTTAACAGATGGTAAATTTAGCCCTACAGAGGCTGTTGCATCAGTTGCAACAGGAATTGCTGCTGGAAATGCAATAACAGGTGGAATAGGCAAATTAGGTACAAGTATTGCAGACACATATAATAATGCTGAATATGGTAGTGATTATCAACTTGAAAAATATCAGCAACAATGGAATGAAAGTGATGAGGTTAATTCATATTATGCAGAGAACTTTGGAGAAAACAAAGATGTAAATATGAGGATTGCATCAGATGAGTTTTTAACAAGAGGAATTACTGATATGGATGAGCAAAGACAAGCATTTAATTATATGGATACATTGGCAAATGAGGATTATTCTCAATGGGAAAAAGAAGAACAAGCACAGATTAGAGAAGAACATGCTGATTTTAGCGAAGTAGAAGTAAGAAAAGAATTTGAGAGAAGACAAGAAAGTTATGCTGAACAAATTAGAAAAGATTTAGGAATTTCTAAGAAAAAACTAAATGATGAAAATGCAGTAAAAGCTGCAATGAGAGCCCAACATGCTAGTGATGCAGCAACAACAATTAAATTTAAAAAGCAACTTGCAACAAGAGGAGCATTATATGATTCAAAGAAACAGGCAGAATACATAAATAAACATTCTAAAGAACGTGCGAAAAAATTGGGAATTTCAGAAGCTGAAGCGAGAAATCAAATAGCTAATGCAATTGAAAATGTAAATAAATTTGATGCTGCAAATAAAATATAGGAGGGTATTATGAATAAACTATTAAAACTATTTTATGACAATAAAAAAGTTATTTATAGAACAATTGGAATTATAGTTTTAACTTTAATTATAATACAAATACTTAATCAATTTACAAAAGCGAAAGTAAGTAAACAAATTGAAGAACAAAAGAATAATATCGATAGTGGTAATACTACCACTATCGATAATTCTAATTATTTAATAAATAATAATAAAAACGTAAAAACATCAACAAATAATACAATAAAAAATACATTAGATTTATTTATTAATTATTGTAATAATGGACAAGTTGAAAATGCTTATAGTATGCTTACAGATGATTGTAAAAATGAGCTTTTCCAAACAGTAGAAATTTTTAAAACAAATTATTATGATAAAGTTTTTAATGAGAAAAAAACATATACAATGCAAGCATGGGACAAGACAGATAATAGAATTGTTTACCAAATTCTATTTGAAGGAGATATCTTAGAAACTGGAATGTCAGGGAAGAAACAAGAAGACTTTTATACATTTATTAAACAATCAGATGGTTCATATAAGATAAGTATTAATAGCTATATATATAGGCAGGAGTTTAATGGGGTAAATAATACGGAAAATGGAATTGGAGTTAAAGTAATTGCAAAAGATGTATATAGAAGTTATGTAATATATGAATTTCAAATCTTCAATAACTCAGACAATTCTATTATGATAGATAATGATAAGATAACAAAAACAATTTATTTAATAGATGATAGTAATATAAAATATTCGTCAATTGAAAATAGCCTTATAACAAAAGGAGAAATCGTGCTACAGCCGGGAAGCAATAGAAAATATAAAGTAAAATTTAATAAAGCATATAACTCAAATGTACAAGAGACCAGCTTAGTTTTATCTAACATTGTAATGAATTATGATGAATACAAAAACTCAACAGATACGGAAAATTATACAAACAGAATTAGTATAAAAGTTAAGTTAAATTAACTGTAAAATGTGAGGTGATAAAAGTGGATGATAATGAGCAAAACAACAAGGATAATAATAACATTGTAAAGCAAGCAATAAAAACAGAAACAAATAATATAAAAAATGGTGTCATGAAAAAAATTATTCATGCACTTTTACCAATTTTATTTAATCTTTTAATTTTATTGTTGATAGCAGGGCTTCTTTTACTAATTGTAAGTGTAGTAGTAAAGGCAATAACAGGTTTTTTTAATGGAAATAATACAGATAATTCAACAAAACCAACAATTAAAGAAGAGGTAAGAAATGCAGTATCACTTTCTGAAGATGGATATAATTATATTATTAATCAAGAATTTATTGACAATATTATAAGACAATTAATAAATGGGTCAGTAGACCCAAATGCTTTAGGAATAACTGACAATGCAACTTTAGATGAAAATAATAATGTGGATTATGGTGGAAAACTAGATGAAAGCATGATAAAACAATATGTTGAAGCGGAAATAAGAACAATGTTGCCAAAGATTGGTAGTAAAGACATAGATGGTATTGTAAATATAAAAAGAGATAATGGAGAAGAAGGCTCAGAACCTAGGGATTTAAAATATGAACCATATGAACAATTGAAAAAAGATGTTGCAGATGAAGAAAAAAAGGAGGGAACAATAGATTATTTTTCTATAAACCCAGAAACCTTTGATTTGTGCTACACAACTTCTACAGTTGTAGAAGTGTATAATCAAAGTGGTGCTTTAGTAAGTAGAACTGTAAATGTAACGTTAAATGAAAGTGAATATCAATATGCATTAACACCATATTCAATGACAATTTCATTTTTAACTGCAACACATGTTGTGGCACAAGATAATGATTTTATGAAAGACCTTTTAAGTTTGCAAAAAGATGGGAAATATATTGACTTAACTTTAAGAGACAATAAGAGTGTAGAAACAGAAATAGCAAGTTATAGTGGAGAAGCAAATTATACAGAAGAAGAAGAACAAGAGGTAAATGGAGTAACAACAACAGTAACAGTACCTGTAACAATAACTATTGATACAGATAATGCAGGACAATTTATAAGTGGAGCAAAACCAGCAAAAGTTGTAACAACAACAATTACGTCAGAGATGATGGTTACAAAAGCAGATACATGGATTGCAAAAGTAGAAAATACATATTCTAAGACAGAAGATATAGTGGAGCAAACACCATATTCAGAACAATATAGTGGACCATATAGAAATGGTACATTTTCTGCAACAGGAACTTTTTCAGGCTCTTTAAAAACAACTAAGTATACTGAATTAAATAGCAATACAGATATGGAAGCAAGTGTTGATAAAATCGTTAATTTAATAAAATATGGGAATATAGATGGCATTCCAGAGGGATTAACAGAGAAAGAGGCAATAGAAAAAAATAAATATATAAAGGTTGCCAACAATCTATACTCTGGAGCTCAATTTTATTTTAAATTATTAGAAGAAGATGAAAGAAATCAAAACATTGAACAGGTAATGAAGTATGTCTTGTATAAAGTAACAGGTAAAGATTATGGAGTTACTGATTTATCTGAAGTTACTAGTTTATTTAATGAAAGTCAGTTTAGCTATAATTTTGATGCTTCATCAGATTTTATGGTTGATACATCAAAATCTGACAAGAGCTTAGTTCTTTCTAAAGAACAATTAACACAAGGTATAAATGCAATTTATTCTGGAAAGCAAAGAGAAAATTTATTAAGTGCTATTGATGCATTTGTAGAAATACAGGAAAAATACCATGTAAATGCAGTATTTGCAATTGCGCTTGCTAGAATAGAGTCATCTTGTGGAACAGCTTGGGATGCAATAGCTTCTTCAACATATAATTGGATGAGTGTTACAGGCTCATATAAGGGAAAAACTTATCATAACCCAAATAGTACTAATCCAAGATGGTGGAGAGTATATAGTAGTTTTAGTGAAGCAACATTAGATAATGCAGATAATATTGCAAATGGTTCATACTATTTTAAAGCTGGAAAATATACTGTAAGTGATATTCAACCTGTATATGGTGGAGCAGATAAGGCTACATATATGAATTATATAAGTGAATTTTATAGTATTACCACAGTAAAAGTTCCAATGACAAGCAAAACAGGAACAAAATTTGAAAAAAATATACAAGTACATAAGAGTTTAGCTTCAGACGTTGAAAAAGTATTTGAACAGGCTCAAACTGCTGGATTTAAAATTTATGATGCAAGTGGATATAGCTTTAGATATATGAATAATGGTAGTAGCGGAAAATTGTCTCATCACTCATATGGTTGTGCAATAGATATAAATGTAAATGAAAATTATTCACATAGGGGTTCAACAATATATGCTGGAAGCTTCTGGAATCCAAGCACGAGTGAATTCTCAATTCCTAGAAATGGAGCACTTGTAAAAGCATTTGAAAGTATAGGCTGGAAGTGGGGAGGAAATTGGTCAGGAAATTATCAAGATTACATGCACTTCTCATATACTGGAAATTAATATAAAACATGAAGGGAGAAATTATGAATAAAAATAGAATATTAATATTCATAATAATTGTTATAATAATAATTATTATTATAACTTTATGTATTTTAAATTTAAATAAAAGCAATACAACAAATGAATTACAAAATGATATAATACAAGAACAAAATTATGTTGATGATGTTGTGCTACAAGAACAAAAAAGTAGTATTAGTCTATTAGAAGATACAAGAACATTTTATACAATGCAGGACTGTATAAATAAATATCTAAATTATTCTGCAACAGATGATGAAAAAAGTATTTCTAAAATTCAGCTTAATATAAATAATTCAAATACTAAATTAAAAATTGACAATGAAAAAGAAGCTATAGTTCAAAAAATATGGACTATTAACAAAAATAATGTATCAATAGGATATGCAGAAACAAAAATTAGAAATAAAAATTCAATGGATATAAGCAATGAACAAAGCTTCTATTTTATAGTGTCATTAGATACAAATAATGGAACATATGGGGTATGCCCTATTAGTACTAAATATTCTGAATCTGATAAAAATAATATAATTAATTATAATATTAATAATATTGAAAAAAACGATATAAATGAATATGCAGATATTGCAATAACAAACCAAGAAATAATCAACATATATTTTGATGAATATAAAAAAAGAGCATTATTTAAACCAGAAGAAGCATATAACTTACTTGATGAAGATGAAGAGTATAAAAAAGAAAAATATGATACATTTGCAAAATATAAAGAATATTTAGATAAAAATAAAGAAAAAATTGAAAATTCATTAATAGAAAAATATTCTGTAGAAAACCATGATGACTATACGCAATATACACTTGTAGATAATTATGACAACACATATATTATTAAAGAAGAAAGTGTAATGAATTTTACAATAGAATTAGATGATTATACTACTAACTTAAGTAAAATTGATGAGAGTTATAGCCAGGCAACTGATGAAGAGAAAATAAAAACTAATATGGATTTATTAATAAAAATGATAAATAATAAGGATTATGAACAGATATATGACAAATATTTAAATAGTAGTTTTAAAAATAAATACTTTGCAACCAAAACTTCATTTTCTCAATATATGTCAAAAAACTTCTTTGATTATAATTATGTTGATAGTGAAACATATGTTAAAGAAGATAATTATTTTGTAATAAGC
>CACWHO010000002.1 GCA_902760765.1 uncultured Eubacteriales bacterium
AAAGTATGACCAATTGGTTTTCTAACTTCTTTACCATGTTCAAAATCAATTTCTGTTAATTTAACAACTGCATCTTTTATTGGTTCTTTAAAACAATCCTTTATTACACCATATATAACATCTCTGTTATCTTCTGGTAAAGTAATATCAAGGTCAAATTGTTTACCACCTGAAACAACACCATCAACATCTAAAATAGGACAAAAAGGTTTTTTCTCTTCTTCTTCGTGTTCCATAATAAATTCACTCCTTTTATTTTAATCCCAAACACTGTGTTTGATTAGTATATAATATGCAGAAATTTGTAAAAAATTGTCTAAAAATTTTTTTAATTGACAAAGATTTTTTTTTGTTGTACTATATAAATTAGGAGGATTGTACAAATGGGAAAATTGAGAGAGGAATTTGAAGCTGAAGTTAAGAAAAATATAGATAGAAAAAGAGAAAAATTAGGAAGAGGACTTTCTAGAGAAGAAAAAAAGACAATAGTAAAAAAGGTGTTTTGGAAACATTTTAAAAGAGACGTTTTTGGTGGAATTGCACTTGGATTAGGTATATTAACAGGTGTAAACACTGCAAAAACAATTAATGCTCCTCAAGATGATAAAAAAATAGAGATTGATAATGATTCAGAAAAAGATACTTCAAAATCAGAAGATATTGATTTTAAAAATGGTTTACATGTAAAGATAGATGAAAAGCAAGCAAGTGGAGACGAAGAAATAGACTATGATAAAATAATGGATGAAATAATAGACGAATATAATCAAAAATATGATGAAAAATTATCAAAAGAAGACCTTGGATATATAAAAAGTAGACCTCAATTTTTAGGAATAGATGAAAATGGCGAATATATTCAAGATTATAAACAAAAAGAAGATGTTGACTCATATTTAACAGATGGAATTGGGGAAATTTATGTTGTTATAAATAAAGAAGATAATTCTGTAATTGGCTCACTTGGAAAAGTTGAAGGAGAAATTACAAATGTTGACACAAAGATTGTAATGGATGGCAACCGTAAAGAATATCTTGAAGGAGAAAAAAAGATTGATTTAACAAAAGATAGTGATAACAAAGAAATAGATGAAAAATCAATTGAAAATAGATATAAAGCATTAGCAAATGAATATCAAAAAGCTTTGGATAAAGACAAAGATAAATAAAGCTAATTAAATATAAATGAATAATTTACCACTCTTTGGCAAACAATAAAACAAAAAAAGTTTGCAAGGAGTGGATTTTTTTGGATGAAAATAAAAGATTAAAAATAACAGGAACTATTCTAGAAGAAAAACAACTAGAACAATACATGGAAAAAATTGCATCAAATCATATTATTACGACAAAATCAGATAAAAACACATATCCAATTCCAATACTTTTAAATAATTATAATGTAATAAAAGAAGTATATGAATTATTAAATGAGCATTTAAAATTAGGAATAAAGCCATTAAAAAAATATATTAATTTTGTTGGTATTCAAAATGGTGAATATAAAGGATTTGCAAGAGTATATGTTTTAGCTGCAGAAATTTTAGCTTATTCAGATAATAAAATAGACAAAAAAACTTTGGAAAACTGCTTAAAAAGCTACCAAAATAAAAAAACATTAAGTATGGATGAAATATGGAATATAGGTTTATTCTTGCAAATCGCAATAATAGAGGATATAACAGATATTGCCTTAAAAATTTATAGTTCACAAATGCAAAAAATAAAAGCTGAAAATATTGTAAAAAAATTAATCGAAAATAAAGAAGGTAACTATAAAAGTAATGGCAAGAAAATTGGAAAATTATCATTCCAAAATATGAAATATCCATTTATTGAATATATGTCGTTTATTTTAAAAAGATATGGGAAAAAGGGAAATGCTTATTTAAATGTATTAGAAGAAGTTGTAGAAAAGCTAGGAATGTCAGTTGCTGAAGTAATAAAAAAAGAACATTTTGAAATTGCAATTCAAAAAGTTTTAATGGGAAATAGTATAACAAGCATAAAAGAAATTCAAAGAATCAATTTTTTGGAAATTTTCGAAAAATTAAATGGTGTTGAAGAAATATTAAAACAAGACCCAGCAAATGTATATAGTAAAATGGATTACAAAACAAAAGAATATTATAGAACAAAAATTAAGGAGATTAGTAAAAAATCAAAAATTTCTGAAATTTATATTGCACGAAAATGCCTAGAACTAGCAAATGAGGTTAATGAAAAAAATATAGATGAAAATAAAATAAATAACAAATTAGAGCTGGAAAGAAAAAGACATATTGGCTATTTTCTAATTGATGATGGAATTAACGATTTATATAAAAAAATAGAATTTACAAATAAAAGAGAAGAAACAAAAAGTAATAAGGCAAAAATATATATTATTTCTGTTTTATTTTTTAGTATATGCTTATCATTACTATTTAGCTCAGCAATCGATATAAATAAACATTTGAAAATATTAGCATTTATATTATTTTTAATACCAGCAAGTGAAATTGTAATACAAACAATACAATTTATTTTGAGCAAAATTGTAAAGCCCAAAATTATTCCTAAAATTGATTTTTCAAAGGGAATAGATGAGGAAAATGTAACATTTGTAATAATTCCAACAATTTTAAAATCAAAAGAAAAAGTAAAAGAAAGCTTTGAAAATTTGGAAAAATATTATATTGCAAATAAGTCAAAAAATATATATTTTGCATTACTTGGAGATTGCTCAGAAAGTAATTTTGAAGAGGAAAAATTTGATATAGAAGTTGCAGAAGAGGGGAAAAGACAAGTAGAAGTATTAAATAAAAAATACTCAAAAGATTCCTTCCCAATTTTTAGCTTTTTTTATAGAAATAGAGAATGGAACGAGCACGAAAACAAATATATAGGGTGGGAAAGAAAAAGAGGCTTAATAAATCAGTTTAATGAATATATTTTAAAACAGAAAAATCCATTTAAAATAAATACATTAGAAGACGAAAAGGTAAAAAATAAAGAAATAGATAATGTTTTACAAAAAATTAAATATGTAATAACACTTGATAGTGATACAGATTTAACATTAAATTCTGCATTTGAATTAGTTGGCACAATGGCACATATTTTGAATAAACCAATTATAGATGAAAATAAGAATATTGTAATAAATGGATATGGAATAATGCAACCAAGAATAGGAATAAATTTAGATATATGTTATAAAAACTTGTTTACTAAAATTTTTGCAGGTGATGGTGGAATTGATAGCTATACAAATGCAATTTCTGATATTTATCAAGATAATTTTGGAGAAGGGATATATACAGGAAAAGGAATATATGATTTAAAAGTATTTGAAGAAGTTATGAAAAACAAAATACCAGAAAATACTGTTTTAAGCCATGATTTGTTAGAAGGGTCATACTTAAGATGTGGACTAGTATCTGACATAATGTTAATGGATGGATACCCAAGTAAATACACAAGTTTTATGAATAGACTATCAAGATGGATTAGAGGAGATTGGCAAATTATAGGATGGATTGGTCACCAGCATCCATTAAATCTGCTCTCAAAATATAAAATAATTGATAATTTAAGAAGAAGTTTATTAGAAGATTCAATTTTCTTTTCATTGCTATTTTTAATAATTAATACAAAAGATTTTGGATTAAAAACTATAATGTTGTTAGTTCCCATACTTCCATATATTTTTGAGTTAATAAATTTTATTAATTCACGTAGAAAAAATGAAGAAAAACAAAAGAGTTTTACACCTAAAATTTCTGGACTAAAAGGAATAATAATAAAAAGTATAATAACACTTGGATGTTTACCATATAAAGCTTATATAAGTTTAAAATCTATAATTAAGACATTATATAGATTATTAATTACACAAAATCATTTGCTAGAATGGACAACTTCTGAAGATGCAGAAAAAAATGCAAAAACAACATTAATTTCATATTATAAAAATATGTTTATAAATCTAATTTTGGGTGCAATTGGAATTTGCCTATTTATTAAAGACAAAGATATTTTTGGCTTAATATTTGGCTTTTTATGGATTATTATGCCATGTGTAATGTGGTATATAAGCAAAGAAAAAACAAAGAAATATGCAATAGAAAAAATAAATTCTGATGAAAGAAAATATGTTGAAAATATTGGAAAAAGAACATGGGAATTTTTTAATGAATATTTAAAACAAGAATATAACTTTCTAATTCCAGATAATTTTCAGGTTGATAGAAAAGAAAAAATAGTAAAAAGGACCTCAAGTACAAATATAGGACTTTCAATGCTTGCTGTAATTTCAGCATGTGATTTGAATTATATAAAATTTGAAAATGGATTAGAAAAGATGACTAACATTATAAATACAATTCAAGAACTAGAAAAGTGGAATGGTCATTTATATAATTGGTATAATATAGAAACAAAAGAGCCATTGGCACCAAGATATATTTCTACAGTTGATAGTGGAAACTTTGTGCGGATATTTATATGTTGTAAAATCATGGCTTAATGATAATATGCAAAAAGATGAAGAAAATATAAAAGTTCTTTATAAAATTGTAGACAACTTGATAAATAATACAGACTTCTCATATTTATATGATAAAGAACAAAGGATATTTTCAATTGGATTTAATGTTGAAGAAAACAAATTAACAAAATCATATTATGATTTATTAGCATCAGAGGCAAGACAAGCAAGTTTAATTGCAATTGCCAAAAAAGATATTCCTGCAAAACATTGGAATTCTTTAAGTAGAACATTGACAATTATGGGTAAATACAAAGGACTTATTTCGTGGGCAGGAACATCATTTGAATATTTAATGCCAAATATAAATATTCCTAAATATGAAGGAAGTTTACTAGATGAATCATGTAAATTTATGATATTAAGTCAAATGGAATATGCAAAAGAATTAAAAATTCCATGGGGAATTTCAGAAGCAGCATTTAATTTAAAAGATTTGCACTCTAATTATCAATATAAAGCATTTGGAATTCCATGGCTTGGATTAAAAAGAGGACTTGGAGATGAATTAGTTGTAGCTCCATATGGAAGCATTTTAGCAATTACAGATTATCCAAAAGAAGTTTATCAAAACATGAAAAGATTAGAAGATTTTGATATGGTTGGAAAATATGGATTTTATGAATCAATAGATTTTACACCAGAAAGAGTAGAAAAAGGTAAAAATTATGCAAGAGTAAAAACATATATGGCACACCATCAAGCATTAATTTTATTATCAATAAATAATTTATTTAATAAAAACATTTTGCAAAAAAGATTTATGGAGAATCCAGAAATGAAAGCAGTAAGTATTTTATTACAAGAAACAATGCCAGAAACTGCAATAATTACAAAAGAAAACAAAGAAAAAGTCTCTAAGCTAAAATACGTTGATTATGAAGGTTATATAAAAGACACATATAAGAAAATTGATGATAGGTTAATAACTGGAAATGTAATTTCAAATGAAGATTATGCAATTGCAATAAATCAAAATGGAGAAGGGGTAAGTATTTATAAAAATAAATTTATAAATAGATTTAAAACAACTTCAGATTATAAACAAGGAATATTTTTTTATATAAAAAATATAAAAACTAAGAAGATATGGAGTTCTGATTGCAAAGAAAATGACAAGTATGAAATTAGCTTTATGCCAGATAAAGTAGAACAAGAAAT
This sequence comes from uncultured Eubacteriales bacterium, assembly GCA_902760765.1. GTDB lineage: Bacteria > Bacillota > Clostridia > TANB77 > CAG-508 > CAG-269. The sequence continues at coordinate 5,693 of CACWHO010000002.1, forward strand.
GCTAAATGAAAATATAAAGACTAAGATTGAAACTATAGTTGCACCTGATGAACCTGTTGAAATAAGAAAATTAACATTGGAAAATATGGGAAATGAAGATGAAGTTTTAGAAATTACGTCATATTTTGAACCAGTGCTCTCAAGCAAAGAACAAGATTATGCACATCCAGCATTTAATAATTTATTTTTGATGTATGATTATGATTATGAAACAGGAAGTATTATTGTAAAAAGAAAGAAAAGAGAAATAAATGACACTGAAATTTATTTGTGTGCAAATTTATCCACAAATAGTGAAACAATTGGGGATTTAGAATATGAAATTGATAAGGAAAAGTTCATTGGAAGGGGAAATTTTGAAATGCCACAAATGGTTAAAAATTCTAACCCATTTTCTAAAAAAATAGGACTTGTAACAGAACCAGTTGTTGCATTTAGAAGAAGTATAAATATAAAACCTAAAGAGAAAAAACAATTAAATTTAATAATTTCAGTTGGAAAAACCAAAGAAAAAGTATTAGAAAATTGCAAAAAATATCAAATTGTAGAAAATGTTGAAAAATCATTTGAACTTTCTAAAGCAAAAAATGAAGAGCAATCAAGGTATTTAATGATAAATGGAAAACAAATTAGACAATATCAAAAAGTACTTTCATATATTATTTTTAATAATCCTGCAAAAAAAATAGATTTGAGGAAATTGCCAAAGAAAAAATATTATCAAAATGAAGTTTGGAAATATGGCATTTCAGGAGATATACCAATAATTTTAGTAAAAATTTCTGATATAAGTGAAACATATATTTTAAAAGAAATTTTAAAATTGTATGAATTTATTAGATATAAAAATTTTGAAGTTGAATTGGTAATTTTGGATGAAGAAAAGCATAGTTATGAAAATTATGTTAGTGAAGAAATCGAAAATCTAATACAAAATAATCAAATGGCATATTTAAAAAATATAAAAGGAGGTATTTTTGAATTATCAAAAAATGAAATATCAAAAGATGATATTGAATTATTGGAATTTTTAGCAACAATTATTATAAATGGAAATGAAGTTAGTTTAGAAAATTGAATATTTAATTAGGATTAATAAAAACAATAAATTACCAACAGTATGGTCAAATATAATGGCAAATAAAAAGTTTGGAACACTTGTTACAGAAAATATGGGCGGATATACATGGTATAAAAATGCAAGATTAAATAGAGTAACAAGCTGGGAAAATCAGCCAAACTTAGATATTCCAACAGAAGTAATTTATATAAAAGATGAAGAGAACAATAAACAATGGTCAATTGGAGAAAATCCAAAGCCTGACAATAAGAATTATAATATTGCTTTTGGAATGGGATATACAAAATATATTCATAAAAGTGATGAAATTGAACAAGAATACAAAATATTTGTACCAAAAGAAGATTCAATAAAAGTTGGAATTTTAAAACTAAAAAATATGAGTATAAACAGAAAAAAACTAAAGATATTATATTATGCAAAACCAGTACTGGGCGAAGATGATATAAAAACAAATGGATATATATATTTAAATTATGATAAAAACAATAATATAATATGTGCTGAAAACTTATATAATACAGATTTTAAAAATGACATAATCTATGTGTCAAATAGTGAAAAAATAACAAGTTTTACAGGAAGTAAAAATTTCTTTTTTGGAAATGGGGATTTATCAAATCCAGATGCATTAAAAAAGCCAAATTTAAATAATGAAAATTCAATTGGAGAGAAACCTTGTATTGCATATGAAATTGAAATAGAATTAGAAAGTTTATCAGAAAAGGAAATTATATTTACATTAGGTGCAGAAGAATCAGTTTTAGAAAGCAAAAATGTAGCTTATAAATATAATAAAATTCAAAATTGCAGGCAAGAATTAGAAAAAATAGAAAACTATTGGAAAGAACTAGTTGGAAGATTGCAGGTAGAAACACCATTAGAATCAATGAATATAATGTTAAATGGTTGGACATTGTATCAAACAATTGAAAGTAGGCTAATTGGAAAAACAGGATTTTATCAGTCTGGTGGTGCATATGGATTTAGAGACCAGTTACAAGATACTTTATGCCTAAAATATTTTGAACCAGAAATAATTAAAAATCAAATTTTAATGCATAGTAAGCATCAATTTATAGATGGAGATGTTGAACATTGGTGGCATGAAGATACAAAAAGAGGAATAAGAACGCGATTTTCTGATGATTTATTGTGGCTTGTATATCTAACATGTGAATATATTGAATTTACAGGAGATTATTCAATTTTAAATATTGAAATGCCTTTTTTAGATGGAGAAATATTAAAAGAAAATGAAAGTGAAAGATATGACAAATACCTGGAATCAAAAGAAAATGGAAGTATATATGAACATTGCATTCGAGCAATAAACAAAAGCCTAAATTTTGGAGAAAATGGACTACCTAAGATTGGAAGTGGAGATTGGAATGATGGATTTAGCAATGTTGGACCAAAAGGTAAAGGAGAAAGCGTTTGGCTTGGATTTTTCTTGTATAATATTTTAAATAGATTTAAAGAAATATTGCAAAATTATAAAAATATAAAATCTGAAATTAAAAATGATATAAAACAACAAATTGAAAAATATGAGATAATAATGTCAAAATTAAAAAAAGCATTAAATACTAATGGATGGGATGGTAGATGGTATAAAAGAGCATTTATGGATGATGGTAATATTCTAGGAAGTATGCAAAATGATGAGTGTAGAATTGATAGTATTGCACAGAGTTGGAGTGTTATTTCAGATGCAGGAGATAATGATAAAAAATATATTTCAATAGATAGTCTTGAAAATCATTTGGTAGATAAGGAAAATGGAATTATAAAATTACTTGATCCTCCATTTGAAAATGGAAAGCTAGAACCAGGATATATTAAGGCATATCTTCCAGGTGTAAGAGAAAATGGAGGACAATATACACATGCATCAATTTGGTTAATTATTGCTGAGGCAATGCTTGGATTTGGAGATAAAGCATTAGAATTTTATAGAATGATAAATCCAATTGAACATTCTTATATGGAGCAAATAATTTAGCAGGAAGAGGTGGATGGACATGGTATACTGGTTCATCAAGTTGGTATTATAAAGCAGGAATAGAATATATTTTAGGAATAAAAATAAAACATGGAATAATGTCAATTATGCCATGTATCCCAAAAGATTGGAAAGAATATAAAATAAAATATAAATGGAAAAATAGTTTTTATAATATAATTGTGAAAAATCCAAATGGAAAAAACACAGGTGTAAGTAAAATATTGTTAAATAACAACGTAATTGAGAATAATATAAAACTAGAAGATTATGGAAGTTACAATATAGAAGTAATAATGTAATAATTGTTACAATAATGTAAAAAAATTAACAAATAGTACTTGAATAATAAAAAAATGTATGATATAAGTATATTATAAAATTAAAGCTAAAGCTTTAGAAAGGCGGAGTTTTTAGTGGAAGAGAATATTGTAGAAAATGATGCAAAAAAAGTATTAGTTGTTGATGATGAACAAGCAATTAGAGATGTACTTGTTTATAATTTGAAAAAAGAGGGATATGATGTTATTGAAGCAGCTGATGGAATTACAGCAGTTAATATGGCTTTGGAAGAAAAACCTGACTTAATGTTACTAGATATAATGTTGCCAAAACTAGATGGATTATCAGTATGTAAAAGAGTTAAAAATCAATTAAATATTCCAATTTTAATGCTAACAGCAAAAGATGCAGAAATAGATAAAATAGTTGGACTTGAATTAGGCGCTGATGATTATATTACAAAACCATTCAGTGTTAGAGAATTAATGGCTAGAGTTAAAGCAAATCTTAGAAAAATGGATATGATGAACTCTAAATCTGATGATATTTCAGGCCAAGGAGACAAGAAAAATGAAAGAATTATTAAGATAAATGATTTGGAATTAGACCTAGATAGATTTGAGACTAAAGTAAGAGGAGAAGTTGTTGATTTAACTTTAAGAGAGTTTGAAGTTTTAAAATTCCTTGCAACTCAACCAGGTCAAGTTACAACAAGGGAAACATTACTTGAAAAAGTTTGGGGATATGAGTATTATGGGGATATTAGAACAGTTGATGTAACAGTTAGAAGAATAAGAGAAAAAATTGAAAAAGATACTTCAAACCCAAAGATATTAATTACAAAAAGAGGAGTTGGCTATTATATAGCATCAAATAAATAAAGTAAAATATGGAGGTTTTTATCTCCATATTTTTTATATAATCGAAAAATGTCAAATTTTGCGGTCAAAAGTTTATTATTTTTTTAAAATAATATTGACATGAACAAAAGATGATATTATAATCAAAACAAATTTTATTCAAAAATATTAATTCAAAATTATTCCAATAAAAAATTGGAATAAAATCAAATCCTTTATTCCAATTTTATAATTATTTTAATGTAACTTTTACAACGGTGCCAGCATCTACACTTGAACCTTTTGGTGGGTCTTGTGAAACTACAGTGCCTTTACCTTCAACACTTATATTTAAATTTGAATTTCGCAATTCAGTTGTGGCTTGGTACTTACCTTTTCCTGTTAAATCTGGAACAGTTGTTGTAACTCTTGAATCTTGGTCATATAGCATAATAATTGAATTTTTACTAAGTGTTGCACCAGGTTTTGGAACTTGGTCAACTACAAGAGTAGCATTTTTGTCATTTTCTGTTGTTATTTTTGTAGTAAAGCCTTTATCTTTTAAAACTTTTTCAGCCTCTGTTATTGTTTTATTTCTAACTTCAGGAACTGTAATTAAATCTTCATCATCTGTATTGTCAGCATCTGATGGAATTCCTAAATATGGTAAAATCTCAGATAGCATTTGTGATACAACAGGACCTGCAAGTGTTCCACCTTGGTGATTACTTACAGGTGGTTTATATAAATTCAATAATAATACAACTTGAGTATCTTCAACAGGAGAAATTGCACAATATGTTGCAACATAACCGTTTTCAGGATGGTTTGGATTTGGTTCAGAAGTACCTGTTTTGCCTCCAACAGAATAGCCTGTTACTGCACCTCTAAATCCTGTACCATTTTCAACAACTGAATACATCATTTCTTTCATTTCTTTAGCTGTTTCAGAAGATAATACTTGGCGAACTTCTTGTGTATCAATATTTGTAACTGCACCAGTATCAGTATTTGTAATTGACTTTACAATTCTTGGTTTCATTAAAACACCATCATTTGCAATTGCAGATATTGCTGTAATCATTTGAATAGGGGTTATACTAAAACGTTGACCAAATGAATATGTTGCTCTTTCAATTGGTTTTACATCATTTTCATCCAAGAAAATTGATGATGCTTCACCATTTAAATCGATTCCAGTTTTATCAAAGAAACCGAAAGCTTTGTAATATTTATATAATGTGGATGTACCAATTCTTGCACCAAGTTGCATTAATGCAGGGTTGCAAGAATGTTCAAGCGCTTGTGTCAAAGTCTGTGAGCCATGAGAACCATCTGTTTTCCAGCAATTAATTCTTCTAACGCCATTAACAATTTCATAACCAGGGCAATTGAAATCACCCTTAATGTTTGGCTTAGTTATATTTTCTTCTAATGCAGCTGATGCTGTTATTAATTTAAATACAGAGCCTGGTTCATATAACTCAGAAACAGATTTGTTTGACCACATTTTATAAATTGCATTTGCTTTTTCTTCGCTAGATAATGAATTATATGTTTTTGCAACTGTTTCATTTGGGGTAAATGGTTCATTTAAGTTATAACTAGGGTAAGTTGCCATTGCTAAAATATCACCAGTTTTTGGGTTCATAACAATACAATCCCCACCATGTTCAATATTATTATTGTCAACAGCCTGTTTTAGATATTTTTCAACAATAGATTGAATGTAAAAATCTACTGTTAGTGTTAAGTCACTTCCATTTTCTGCAGGAATATAACTTTTTTCAGAATTTGGAATTTCCGAACCACTAGAAGCTTTTGAACTTACAATTTTTCCAGGAGTACCTGATAATGTTGAATCCCAATAATTTTCGATTCCTGATAGACCTTGATTATCACTTCCACAAGCACCTATAACTTGTGATAAAACACTTCCATTTGGATAATATCTTTTTGTATCTTCATCAATGTTTATTCCACTGGAAATTTCATTATCTTTTAACCATTTTTTTAATTCTTCAACTTTATCTTGTTCAACTTTTTTTGCGATAGTTTCAACTTGAGAACTACTATTAACCTTTTCTAGTGTTTCATTATAATCTAGACTAAATAAATCAGAAAATTCTTTTGCAAGTTTTTCTTTCAATGCTGGAGTATCTTCAGATTTTTTGGCTTTGATATTTTCTGGGTTAATTGTAATTGTGTCAACTGTTGCACTAGTGGCTAAAACCTTACCTGTTGAATCATATATTGAGCCTCTTTTAGGACTGATAATTTGATTTATTGATTGTTGGTTAAATGCTCTTTCTTTTAAATAAGAACCTTCAACAAATTGTAAATAGGCAATTCTACCAATTAATAAAGCGAATGAAATAACAATTACAATAAATATTATACCTATTTTACGTATGTAATTTGAATTTTTTTTGATATTAATAATTTTTGAAGATTTTTTACTTTTTGTATTTTTTTTATTCAATATCTTCACCACTCTTTTGTTTAATTTATTTGACAATATTTTATATTAAAGAATAAGAAAAATCAATATTTAATTTTTAAAAAGGAAGGACAAATATGTTTTCAAATATAAAAACAATTTCATTAAATGGGATAAACGGAAATTTAATTGAAGTACAGACAGATATTTCAAGAGGATTACCAAACTTTGAAATAGTTGGCTTAGCAGATAAAAGTGTAAAAGAATCTAAAGAAAGAATAGAATCTGCAATAAAAAATACAAAAATAGAATTTCCAACCAGAAAAATAATAATAAATTTAGCACCCGCAAATATAAGAAAAGAAGGTACAAGTTACGACCTTCCAATTGCTATTGGAATATTAAAAGCAATGGGACTGATTAAAAATGATAAATTAGAAAATACAATTTTTATTGGAGAATTGTCATTAGATGGAAACTTAAATCATGTAAATGGAGTATTGCCAATGTGCATTGAAGCATCAAAGCTTGGCATAAAAAGGGTAATCTTACCAAAATTAAATGCAATAGAAGGTGCTGTTATAAAAAATATTGAAATAATAGGAACACAGAATTTATATGAGACAATTAATTACTTAAATGGTAATATAAAAATAGAAAATACAAAATTCAATATTCAAAAAAATATAAATAATTTTAATAACATTAATGCAGATTTTGCTGATGTAAAAGGTCAAGAAAATGTAAAAAGAGCATTAGAAATTGCAGCTGCAGGTGGTCATAATTGTATTTTGATTGGACCACCTGGAGCAGGAAAGACAATGCTAGCACAAAGAGTTTCTGGCATACTTCCTGATTTAACGTTTGAAGAAGCAATAGAAGTCACGCAAATTCATAGTGTTGCAGGAATTTTAGATAGCAACACAGGTATTGTTTTAAATAGACCATTTAGAAGTCCACATCATACTGCAACTATAAAGTCAATGATTGGTGGTGGACTAATTGCAAAACCAGGAGAGATAAGCCTTGCACATAATGGAGTTTTATTTTTAGATGAATTAACTGAATTTAAAAAAGAGGTTTTAGAGGTTTTAAGAGAACCATTAGAAGATGGAAAAATTACGATATCAAGATTATATTCAAAAGTAGAGTTTCAGGCTAATTTTATGTTAGTGGCAAGTATGAATCCATGCCCATGTGGCTATTATGGAAGCAATTTGAAAACTTGTAATTGTACACAAAATGCTATAAAAAAATACCTAAGCAAAATTAGTGGACCATTATTAGATAGAATTGATATTCAGGTAAATGTAAAACCATCAAAATTTGAAAAATTAGTTCAGAAGGAAAAGGGTGAAACATCTGCACAAATAAAAAAGAGGGTAAATAAAGCAAGAAGAATTCAATATTTGAGATATAAAGACTATAATATATTTTCAAATTCACAATTAACACCTAAATTAATAGAAAAATTTTGTAAATTGGATAATGAAGAAGAAAAAATATTAGAAGTTGCATTTAATAAATTTAGATTAACCACAAGAACATATGCAAAAATATTAAAAGTTGCAAGGACCATTGCTGATTTAGATGAAAAAGAAAACATTGAGATAAAGCACTTATTAGAGGCAATACAGTATAGAAATTTAGATAGAACAATTGGTGATTTAAAATGAAAATAAATATAGAAAACGAAATATATCCTAAAGAACTAAGAAAAATAAAGAATCCTCCAAAAACACTAAATTTAATTGGTAACATTGAATTATTAAAAACAAATGGAATTGCAGTTATTGGCTCTAGAAATTGTAGTAAATATGGCGAAAAAATGGCAAAGAAATTTGTAGAAGATTTAACCTGCTATAATTTAACAATAATAAGTGGTATGGCAAAAGGCATTGATTACATAGCACATGAAAGTTGTCTAAATTTAAATGGAAAAACAATTGCAGTTTTACCATCAGGACTTAATAAGATATATCCTGAAGAGAACAAATTAATATTCCATAGAATTATTGAACAAGGAGGATTAGTAATAAGTGAGTATGACGAAAATACACAGGCAGACTCAAATAAATTCTTGGAAAGAAATAGAATTATAAGTGGACTTTCAATTGGAATATTAGTTGTAGAAGGAGGATATAGAAGCGGTACAAGTGTTACAGCAAAAATTGGGGAAGAACAGGGTAAAAAAATATTTTGTGTTCCATCAAGTTTAGAAAACAGAAAAGGAATAACACCAAATAATCTAATAAAAAATGGAGCACAGCTTGTGACGTCTGCAGAAGACATTATAGAGAAATATGAAAAATTAAATTTAATAAAAATAGAAAAGAAAAGAGAAATATTTGTTGAGCCAGAATATCAAGAAATTTTTAATATACTTAATACCATAGAAAAAATACATATAAATGAATTGACTAAAAAATTAAAAACAAATATAAAAGACATTTCTTCAAAACTTATGATGCTAGAATTAAATGGCAAAATAGAAGAATTGCCCGGAAATTATTATAAAAGGATTTGAAAATATGAATAAATACAATAAATTTTTAGGACAAATTGGTGAAAATGTAGCATGTGAATACCTAAAAAGAAGAGGTTATAAAATATTACAAAGAAATTTCTCTTGTAAAAATGGGGAAATTGATATTATTTCATATAAAGATAAAAAAATAATTTTTATTGAAGTTAAAACAAGAACAAATTTAAAATATGGTAAACCAGTAGAAGCAATAGATAATGCTAAAAAAATACATATCTATAATACTGCAAAATATTTTTTATATAAAAATAATTGTTTAGATAAAGAAATTAGATTTGATGCTATAGAAGTAATAATAAAAAATAAACAAGTATTTATTAACCAAATAAAGCAAATATTATAAAGTTATTAGATAATGGTTATGCTTTTTATAGTTTGTAATGCTGTGATATAAAATAATTGCATTATTAAGTTGAAAAAATAATTCTAAATTGCTATAATAAAATAAATTTTGAAAAGGAAAAAGTTTATGAGTAGTATTTTAGAAGAAACAAAATTTATAATGAAAAAATATAATATAAGAGCAAGTAAACGACTTGGACAAAATTTCTTAATTGATGAAAATGTTGTAGAAACAATAGTTGATTGTAGCAATATTAATGAAGAAGATTTAGTTATTGAAATTGGACCTGGACTTGGTACTTTAACAAGTAAATTAGTTGAGAAAGCTGGAAAGGTTATTTGCATTGAACTTGATAGCAAAATGATTACAATCTTAAAGGATAGATTTTTATTATATAAAAATTTTGAAGTAATAAATGATGATGTTTTAAAAGTTGATTTAAAAAGTTTAATAAAAGAAGAAAAAGCAAATGGCAAAATAAAAAAAGCAAAAATAGTTGCAAATTTACCATATTATATAACAACACCAATTATTATGAAATTATTGGAAGAAGAATTAGATTTAGAAAGTATAACAATAATGATTCAAAAAGAAGTTGCAGATAGATTGGTTGCAATACCAGGAGATAAAAATACTGGAGCAATAACATATACAGTTTATTATTATGCATCATCAGAAAAAATACTTGAAGTGCCAAATACCTCATTTATACCTGAACCAGAAGTTACATCTGAAGTAATAAAATTGAATATAAGGAAAGAGCCAGTAGTTAAAACACAAAATAAAGAAAAATTATTTAAAATAATAAAATGTGCTTTTATGCAAAAAAGGAAGACACTAGTAAATTCACTTTATAATGCAAAGATTTTACAAGATAAAAAACAGGGAATAGAAATTTTAAAAAAACTTAATATTGATGAAAATGTTAGACCTGAAGAACTTACAATAGAACAATTTGAAAATATTTCAAAAAATCTCTAATAATCATTTAAATATTTCAGGAGATATGGTATAATAAAGTTGGTATATTATTGTAAGGAGGAGGAAATGAATCAAATATTAATTTCTGAAAAAGTATATGTTACACCAGAATTAAAAAAGAAGAAAAAAGCATATAAATTTCATTTTGTTTTATCTATTCTTTTCGTATTTGCTTTAATTTCTTTCTACTTATATACAGAATATGATAAAAATAAAGGAGTTGAAGCTTCAGAACAAATCTTTGAAGAAATGAACCAAACTTTAGCGGAAAATAAAGATAAAACAACAGCAAATGAAGATATTCTTATGGTTGTGTTAGATGGAACAGAAGAAGACATAGAGCAAGTACAGCAACCACAAGAGGATGTACAACAACTAAATAAAAATGCTGAAATAGAGTCAAGCCCAAATGGATATCAATATAAAAGAATTGCAACTATAAGTATTCCAAAAATAAATGTGAACCTTGTTGTATTACAAGGAGTTACTGGGTCTAAAGAGGAAACAGCAGATTTATTAAAAATTTCTCCTGTAAAAATTCATGGATATGACCCAAACGAAGTTGGAAACTTTTGCATTGCTGGACATAATTATAGAAATACAAAATTCTTTAGCAAAGTGCCAACACTTGTAGTTGGAGATACAGTTAAATTAACAGATTTGTCTGGTAGAACATTAACATATAGTGTTTATGACAAACATAATGTAGACCCTAAAGACGTAAGAGATACAACACAATTAACAGGAGGAAAAAAAGAGCTAACATTAATTACATGTACAGATGATAACTCTAAAAGAGTTATTGTAAGGTGCAGAGAGGTAAAGTAAAAAAATTTATATAAATAAACCCAAAATGTTATAAAAAATTTAACATTTTGGGTTTTAATACATAATAAATTTTTTTTATTTTTCATCGATATCTGATTCGGCAATTGTTTTAGCTACTTTATATATTAACTTTTGTTTTTCAGGAGATACACTTTTTATTAAATCTGTAAATTCTTTGTCCAAGTAATTTTCAGAATTACTAGAAGCACCATTTAGTAAATATCCTTCAGAAACATCTAATAAAGAACAAATTTGATTTAATCTTTTTAAATTTATATGTGAACTTCCTCTTTCAACTCTACTTAAAAAAGCAACTGAAATATCAATTTGGTCAGCCAAATCTTCTTGAGTCATATTTTTTGCAAGCCTAGCTTGTTTTATTCTTGAACCTATAACACTATAATCTAATGCCATATAAATCACCTTCCTAATATTGATAATATACCATTTAACTTATAAGTTTTGAAGAAACTAAAAAATAAAAATTAACTGATAGATTTAAATATTGCAAAATTTGATTAAATGGTGTATAATAATGGCGTTTACATTAATACATTATATGGGAGTATGATTGAAGATGAAATTTTTTAAAAGAAATAAACAAGAAAATGCACAGGAAATCGCAAAGAAAGTAGCAAAAACATATAATACCAAAAAAGAAAAAGGAGAGGAAAATCCTATTGAGACAACAGCGGGTAATTTAGTAAAGATAATAAAAGAAAAAAATGACCTAACTGAAATAAAAAAGGTACTTAAGGCATCAGTGGATGAAAAAGAATTACCAAATGATGTTGTTACAGAAACAATGGCAAAAATATCTAAAATTGAAAGTATTCCAGATGCAGTTATTACAGATGTAGTTAAAGCCAAAAAAGATGATTTACCAGATAGTTCAATTAAAACAATAATTGAAAAAGGTGATGTAAATGAAGAAGAGAGAATAAAACTAATAGAAACAGTTGAAGATAAGAAAATAAATAAGAAATTAGTAAAAAACGAATTAATAAATTTATACTCAAAAACTGATGAGATAACAGATGTAGAAGTTGTTACATCACTTAAAAAAATAAAAGAACTTGAAAAGGAACAAGAAGATGACGAAATAAAAGAATTAGGACATAAAGTAGTAGCAAAGAAAATTGCAGAAAATTATTATAGTGAAATAAAAAGAGGAACAATGTTGTATTCATTTTCACAATTTATTCCAATAAAAGAAATGTTAGAAATTGACTTACCAGAATTAGTTGAGAAAGAATATAACAAATTGGAAGAAGAAAATGGAAAAAAGAAAAATAGGTTTTCAAAAAGAGATTTAAAAGACAAAATATTAGATGACCTAGCAAAAGAAGTTGCATTAAATTTTGACAATACTGGCATTGTTTCAATACCAAGAAGTGAATCAATAACAAATTTAAGTCAGAAGGAAAAGCAAAGAGTATTAGAACAAATTAAAGTATATTCTAAACATGGAGTTACTGTGCAGGATGCAAAAAGTATAAAAGCACAATTAATTGGTGAAGACTATGAAGAAGGAAAATTAAGTACGTTAATAATGCTTGAAGATTCTAAGCTAATGGACCAATTATGCTTTTTACCTGAAGATAAGAGAAAGAAAGTAATTGAAATTTTAGGTGATACTTTAGAGAAAAAATTAGATGAAATGGATGAAGAACAAGAAAAAGATGAATCAATGCAAGAAAATATAGAAAATACAAAAAATGATAAAGAACATAAAGATGATAATAACAATAATGGTAAAAATAATGAAGAACAAGAGATAAAAAAGGCTGATAGATGATTCTATCATCTTTTTTTGCAGAAAATAAAAGAAGGATTTATGTAAAATTCGTCGAATATATATAATATGTATGTTTATTTGGAGGAAAGTGAGGTAAAATGCCAAGATATAGTGAAGAAATATTAAACGAGGTAAAACAATCAAATGATATAGTTGATGTTATTTCACAATATGTGCATCTAAAAAGAAGTGGTAGAAACTATTTTGGACTTTGCCCATTTCACAGTGAAAAATCACCTTCTTTTTCGGTTTCACCAGATAAACAAATATTTCATTGTTTTGGATGTGGCGTTGGAGGAAATGTAATATCATTTATTTCTAAAATTGAAGGGCTAAATTTTGTAGAGGCTGTTCAAATGTTAGCAGAAAGAGCAAATATTCAACTTCCAACAGATGAAAGCAATGTAGATATAAAAAAGGAAGAACTTAAGGCAAAAGTTTACAAAATAAATGAATTTACAGCAGAATTTTATCATCAAAATTTATATAAACCAACAGCCAAACTTGGACAAGAATATGTAAAAAAAAGGAAACTTACTAATGAAACACTTAAAGCATTTAAAATTGGTTTCTCTGGCAAGTATAATGAGTTATACAAAGAATTAAAAAAGCAAGGATTTGGAGAAGAAGAAATATTAGAATCTGGTTTAGTAAATAAAAATGATAATGGGCAATTTATAGACAGATATAGAAATAGGCTTATGTTTCCAATATGTGATTCAAGGGGAAAAGTTATAGCCTTCGGTGGAAGAGTTCTTGATGATTCAAAACCTAAATACATAAATTCTCCAGAAAATGTAGTTTATAGCAAAGGAAGACATTTATTTGGATTAAATGTTGCAAAAAAAGGAAATACAAAAAAATTACTTATTGTTGAAGGATATATGGATGTAATTTCACTTCATCAAAGAGGAATTACAAATGTCGTTGCACCTCTTGGAACAGCACTTACAGAACAACAGGGGTGGCTACTTAGAAAAAATGCTGAACAAATAATTATAAGTTTTGATTCAGATGATGCAGGAATAAAGGCCAAAATTAGAGCAATTGATATTCTACAAAAAATGGGTTGTGATTTAAGAGTTTTACAACTTGAAGGAGCAAAAGACCCAGATGAATATATTATAAAATATGGAAATATAAGATTCCAAGCAGCATTAGAAAAAGCAATGTCAGTTTTGGAATTTAAAGTAAAAGTACTAAAAAAAGATTTAAATTTAGAAAATACAAATGACAAAATCAAGTTCTTAAACGAAATCGCAAAGTTGATTTCTAAAGTTGATAACACAATGGAAAGAGAAGTATATATTGAAAAAATTGCAAATGAATATGATATTTCAAAAGAAGCAATATATGCGGAAGTAAATAAATTAACATATAGAGAAAATGCAAAAAATGAAAAGAACCTAGAAAAACAAAAATCTGCTATTATTCATCAAAAGCAAGAACAAAAAGAAGTATCACCAGAGACAAAAAGAAGAGAAAATACAATTATTTCAATATTAATATCATGTGACCCTTCTGTTTTTGAAATAATAAAACAAAATATTAAGCCAGAAGATTTTCAATTTGAGATAAATAGAAAAATTCTTCAAAAATTGTATGAAGAACATGAAAAGGGAAATATTAATATAAATTCCATAATTGATAGCTTTAGCGAAGAAGAACAAAACCAAATAACAATGATAATGGCACAAGATTATGAAATTAATGATTTAGAAAAAGCAATTGATGACTTAATACAAAGCTATAACAAAGAAAAAATGGACAAAAGAAAAAATGAAATTTTAAAATTGCTTGATGGGAAAGTAGACCAAAACCAGAAAAAAGAACTGGAAAAAGAACTAAGTAATATTATTATTACATTAGCTAAATTAAAATAGGAGTGAATATAATGTCAAAGAAAAATGAAGAAATAAAAAATGAAGAAGAAAAAGAAGTAAAAATTGGAGAAACAGAGACAAAAAAAACAAAGGCTAAAGAAACAGTAAAAAAAGAAACAACTAAAAAAGAACAAGATATGAAAACAGACAAAAAAGAAGAAAATGTAGAAACAGCAAAAAAAATAGCTAAAAAAGATGAAAACAAAAAAGAACAAGACAAGAAAGTAGATAAAAAAGAGGAAACAAAAAAAATAGAAAAAGAAGAAAATAGTGACAAAGAAAAAATAAAGAAAATAGCAAACGAAGTAAAAGAAAATGGAAATAATATAACATATGGAGAACTTGCAAAAAAATTAAATAGTATAGACCCAGAAAATATTGATGATGTATTTGATGAATTTGAAAAAGACGGAGTAGATATTATTTCAGATGATTTTGATGAAGAACCAGATATTGACGATTTAAAAGAAGTTGAAGATTTAAAATTAGATGAAATAACAGATACAGATACAAACTTAGAAGGAATTAGTGTTGATGACCCTGTAAGAATGTACTTAAGAGAAATTGGTAAAATTCCTTTATTAACATTTGATGAAGAATTAGATTTAGCAAAAAGAATCTTAAAAGGCGATGAAGAAGCAAAACAAAAATTAGCTGAATCAAACTTGAGACTAGTTGTAAGTATTGCAAAAAAATATGTAGGTAGAGGAATGCTTTTCCTAGATTTAATTCAAGAAGGAAACATGGGATTAATAAAAGCAGTTGAAAAATTTGATTATACAAAAGGATTTAAATTTAGTACTTATGCAACATGGTGGATTAGGCAGGCTATAACAAGAGCAATTGCAGACCAAGCTAGAACAATAAGAATTCCAGTGCACATGGTAGAAACAATTAATAAATTAATAAGGACATCAAGAAACTTATTACAACAATTAGGAAGAGAACCAACGCAAGAAGAAATTGCAAAAGAAATGGAAATACCAGTAGAAAAAGTTGCAGAAATTCAAAAAATTGCTCAGGACCCTGTATCTCTTGAAACACCAATTGGTGAAGAAGAAGATAGCCATTTAGGAGATTTTATAAAGGATGAAGATAGCCCAGCACCACATGATGCAGCATCTTATACAATGCTAAAAGAACAATTAGAAGAAGTAATGAGTACATTAACACCAAGAGAAGCAAAAGTTCTTAAACTTAGATTTGGACTAGAAGATGGAAAATCAAGAACCCTTGAAGAAGTTGGAAAAGAATTTAATGTAACTCGTGAAAGAATTAGACAAATAGAAGCAAAGGCACTTAGAAAATTGAGACATCCAAGTAGAAGTAAGAAATTAAAAGATTATATGTCATAATATATACAAAAGAAAATATAAACATGAAAGGATAAAAGAATGGGAGCAATACAAAATTTAATAGATATGTTAAAAACACTTCAAAAAGAACAAATTTTAGATATTATATTTGCAATTTTGGTATATTTTTTATTTAGATTTGCAAGTAAAAATCTGGCATGTTTAACAATAAAAATTTTAAAACCAAAAATAAAGAAAAAGAGTGAAATAAAACAAACAGCATGGTATAAGCCATTTGTAGCATTATATATCTTGCTAGGTGCATATATTGGAATAATGATTTTGAAAAAACCATTAAATATAAATCAAACTTTTATGCAATATGTAAATAAAATTGTAAAAATTGTTTTAATACTTATTTTTGCAAATGGACTTTCAAATAATCTTACAATTACAAGCCAAATTGTAAACAAAATGAAAGATAAAATGAGCCCAAATTTGGAAGACAATACATTTAAATTTGTCTTAAAAGTATTAAGAGTTATAATTTATATAATTGCAATATTCCTAATAGTATCTGAATTAGGATATAATTTAAGTGGGCTTGCTGCAGGACTTGGAATTGGTGGTGTTGTATTAACACTTGCTGCTCAAGATTTAGCAAAAAATATTTTTGGTGGGCTTGCAATAATTTTAGATAGGCCATTTCAAGTTGGAGATTGGATTGAATTCAATGAATTTCAAGGGATTGTAGAAGATATAACATTTAGAAGTACAAGAGTTAGAACATTTGAAAATTCTGTTGTAAATATACCAAATGCAAACCTTGCAAATGGTTCAATTATAAATTGGAGTAGAATGGAACAAAGAAGAAACAAAGTAAATTTATGTATAAAGCTTGATACTCCAATGGAGAAATTACTAATAGTTCAAAAAAGAATAAAAGAAATGTTGATGCAACATGATGAAGTTATCGATGATACAATAATTGTAAAATATGATGAAATAACAGACAATGGTATAAATTTAATGGTATATGGATACACAAACTCTGTTGACTATGCTAGTTTTTTAGGAGAAAAGGAAAAAATTAATCTTAAAATTTTACAAATTTTGAGAGAAGAAAATGTAGAACTTGCATATGATACAAAATCAATTGTTATAGAAAAATAATTACATAAAATAAAAATGGAAATTTAGACAAAATCTAAATTTCTATTTTTATAAACAGAAATTTCACACAAAGAACATATTAATAAACTATAATAACAAAATGTAAAAGTTATAGTTTTAAATAATAAAAATATGCAGCTTTAACATAAAGCTAGGAAGGAATGAAAGCTATCATGGATGATTATATATTAGTGGTTGATGATGAAGAAAGAATGAGAAAACTTATAAAGGACTTTCTAAAAGCAAAAGGATATAATATTTTGGAAGCAGAAGATGGAGAAGAAGCTTTACAAATATTTTCAGAGAAACAATCTAAGATAGAATTAATTTTATTAGATGTAATGATGCCAAAACTTGATGGTTGGTCTGTATTAAGAGAAATACGAAAAGACTCAAATGTTCCAATAATAATGTTAACAGCAAGAGGAGAAGAAAGAGACGAATTATTTGGATTTGAATTGGGTGTTGACGAATATATATCAAAACCATTTAGCCCTAAAATACTTGTTGCAAGAGTTGAAGCTATTTTAAAAAGAACAAAAGCAAATGAAAATGAAGTTGTAAATATTGAAGGAATTGAAATTGATAAAGACGGTAGAACAGTATCTGTTG
Source organism: uncultured Eubacteriales bacterium (assembly GCA_902760765.1). Taxonomy (GTDB): domain Bacteria; phylum Bacillota; class Clostridia; order TANB77; family CAG-508; genus CAG-269. The sequence goes on from CACWHO010000002.1 coordinate 23,798, forward strand.
ATGGCAAAAATATAGAGTTAAGCTTAAGAGAATATGAACTATTAGTTTATTTAATCGAAAATAAAAATATTGCACTTTCAAGAGATAAAATATTAAATAATGTATGGAATTATGATTATTATGGAGATACAAGAACAATAGATAGTCATATAAAAAAAATAAGACATAAATTAGGGAAAAAAGGTAAATATATAAAAACTATTAGAGGAATTGGATATAAATTTGAAATTTAATAAGAGGTGTTTGATTTGGAACAGAAAAAAGATGAAAAGGGAAATAAAAAATTTGTGTCTATAAAAATGAAGTTTTTTCTTGCAATAGGCTCAGCAATACTATTAATTATTATTTTTCTAATAATCGCAAATAACTTTGCATTGGAAAAATATTATTTATATAGCAAAGAGAAAACATTAAAGTCTGTATATTCTTCAATAAATGGATATTATAACAATTCAAAAAAAACTGAAAACATTGAAAATCAACTTGAAAAAATATCTATAAATAATAATTTTGATATTTTAATAAAAGATAATAATGGGTTTAATGTTTATACAACCAACAATAATTTTATTACAGCAATGAATTCAATAAGTGACATTATGAGTGCATTTAGTACAAACACTTCAAAAGAAATTGAAAGTAATGATAGATTCTTAATAAGAAAACAAATAGACCAAAAAAATGGAATGTCTTATTTATTACTTTCAGGGACATTAGATAATGGGTATTTATTATATATTAGAATGCCAATTAATCCAATGAGAGACAGTGTAAAAATTTCAAACCACTTTTTATGGATGTTGGCAGGAATTTCAATTATAATAGCAGCAATACTAGCATTAGTAATTGCAAAAAAATTCACAAAACCAATATTAGAGCTAAATGACATTGCAAAGAAAATGTCAAATCTTGATTTTTCACAAAAATATATTCAAAAAGGACAAGATGATGAAATTACAACACTAGGAAATAGCATAAATGTTATGTCAGACAAATTGGAAAGAACAATTAACCAATTAAGAAATACAAATATTGAACTTGAAAAAGACATAGAAGAAAAATCAAAACTTGATGAAATGAGAACAAGCTTTATTTCTGATGTATCACATGAATTAAAAACACCTATAGCATTAATCCAAGGATATAGTGAAGGGTTGATTGAAAATGTAAATACAGATGAAGAAAATAGAAAATATTATGCTGAAGTAATCCAAGATGAGTCAAATAAGATGGATAGATTAGTAAAACAATTACTAGAATTAATGAAACTTGAATATGGAAAAAGAGAATTTAATAATGTTAGATTAAACATTGTTGAACTTGAAAAAGAAACTATTAGAAAATCAAAAATGATGATTGAAGAAAAAAATATAGAAATTCAATTTAATGAAAATGAAAAGTTCTATGTTTTAGCTGATGATTTTTACATAGACCAAGTTTTTACAAATTACTTAACAAATGCAATAAAAAATGCAAAACAGGTTGATGGTAAAAAAGTAATAAAAATAACAAATGAAAAGCACAATGACAAAGTAAGAATTACAGTATTTAATACAGGTGAACACATAAAAGAAGAAAATTTAAATAGAATCTGGAATAGATTTTATAAAGCAGATGAATCAAGAAATAGGCAAGATGGTGGAAGTGGAATAGGACTTTCTATTGTAAAGGCTATAATGAATAATTATAAAAACGATTATGGCGTAAAAAACGTTGAAGATGGTGTAGAATTCTACTTTGAATTAGATATGCAGTAAACTCGTATTTCAACATTTGTCGAGAATGGTCGAATATTGCGACGAAAAGTTCTTTACAAATGTTGAAATATGTAGTATTATATAAATATAAATTATTTCAATACACGCAAGTGTTTTTAATCTTTAAAATTTTTTCGAAAAAATTTATCCAAAAACAATTTAAATTAAAGGTTGGTGAAGATTATGAATGATTAGGTTTACCAATAGATATCTTAATATTGTTAGTCTCATTTTTACAATAATTATATTTTTAATTATAAATAAAACAAACCTTCTAAATTATAATAAAAGATTTGATTCACTCCTAAACTCAAAATTATTTAAAAGAAATTCATTTATTGTAGAAACAAATTCAAACAATATTAATAAAGATACTGATGATAAACAAAACAATGTTACACAAGACAAAACAAATCAAACTACAAATGATAAAAGAAAAAATACAGATGAAAAATCTGATAAAAACACATGGAAATTAAATATTCCAAAAATAGATTTAACAGCAGAAATAAAAGAGGGAACATCAAAAGAAATTATGGAAAATTATATTGGACATTTTACAGAAACTTCTAAAACAACTGGAAACATTGGACTTGCTGCACATAATAGGGGATATACAAAAAATTATTTTTCTAGAATAAACGAATTAAGAGAAGGTGATGAAATAAATTACGAGTATAAAGGATTTAAAAAAACGTATTTAGTATATAGAAATATAATTATAAATGATACAGATTGGAGCAATTTAGAAGAAAACAAAAAGAATATAATTACATTAATTACATGTGTAAAAAACGAACCATCATATAGAAGGTGTGTTCAAGCAATTGAAAAAGGAGGAGATAATAATTAAAAAAGTAACTAAAGTTTTAATGGCAATAACAAGTTTTTTACTATTAAATTTATCAATAATAGGAAATCAAGCAAATGCTACATTTATACAATCTGCTGAACTATCATCTGGAGGAGATTGTGGAAGTTTATTAACATACAAAGGAGTTCCAAGAATATGCAAATTTGCACAATATACAGACAATGGGAAAGTGTATCCGGTGTATTGTTTAGACAAAACAAAACATGGTGTTGGAGATACACCATCATATAAAGTTATAATACAAGGAAAGGTAACAGATGTTAAATTATGGAGAATAGTAACAAATGGATATCCATATAGAACACCAGCAGAACTTGGATGTGCAAATAAAGAAGAAGCATTCCAAGCAACAAAACAAGCAATATATTGCTATATACATAATAATAACCCAAAAGATTATGGTGCGATTGGTGTTGCTGGACAAAGAGCACTAAATGCATTAAATAAAATCTTAAATGATGCAAATAAAAGTACAGAGGTACCAGTTTCAAATATCGTAAATATTGTAAAAGAAAGTGATAAATTTGATATTGATAATATACAAAAAGACTATGTATCAAAAGTATATTCTGTAAAGGCAAAAGCAGATATATTAGATTATGTTCCAGAAATATTAACAACAACAGATTTACCAGAAGAAATAAAAATTGTATCAGTAGATAATAAAGAAAAACAAAAATTTACAAATAGTGAAAAATTTAAAATTTTAATTCCAATAAAAAATCTAACAAAAGATTTTGATTTTAAAATTCAAGTAAAAACTCAAATAAAAAGTAAACCAGTTTTATATGGAAAGTCAGAAGATCCAAGCTTCCAAGATGTAGCAGTTGTTACATCAATATATGAAGATGCACAAGGATTAGCACAAGATAAAGTGTTTAAAAATGAAACAAAAATAAAAATAATTAAACAAGACAAAGAAACAAAAGCAAGATTAGAAAATGTAGAGTTTAATATTTTAGACAAAGATAAAAAAGTTATTTTTGCAAATTTAAAAACAAATAAAAATGGTGAAATTAATTTAGAGAATTTTATTCCAGGTAAATATTTTATTCAGGAAACAAATCCATTAGATGGATATTTAAGTAATAATGAATTACTAGAATTCAATGTTAATTTAAACGAAAAATTAACAGTTACAATTGATAATTTGTTTGAAAAAAAGCCTGATATAGTTCCAACAATAAGAAATATTAATCAAACAGTAGATAATAATCCAGAAGATGAACCAATAAAAGAAACAAGTGAAAATAATATAAAAGAAACATTAGATAATAATTTAGAAAAAGAACCAGTTAAAGAAGAAACAGAAAATAACATAGAAAAAACGTTAAATAATATACCAGAAGAAGAACCTACTAAAAAAGTATCAGAAAATAATATTTCAAAAACAATTGTAAGAAAACTACCTGTTACAGGAATGTAAAATTAAAAATAGTGAACTGAAATTAATATATTATAAGAATAATACATTAATTTACTTCACATTATTTACAAGTAAATAAAAATAAATTTATTGACTTTTCTTATTGAAAAAAATTATAAAACAAAGTATAATTGAAAAAGTAAAAGGAGAAAAGTTAATATGAAAAAAAGAAATATAATAATTACAACAATAATAATAATTATTTTAGCAATTGTAGTGGTTTTCTTATATAAAATTATTAATGAAAAAAATAAGACGTTTCAAATTGAAAAAGTAGAAAATTATAAATATTTTTTAATAAGTGAAAATGAAAAATTTGGTGTAATAGATGAAAACGGAAATAAAATAATTGATGCAAAATACTTGAACATCAAAATTCCAAATCCAGAAAAGCCAGTATTTGTTTGCTATGAAAATAATGTTACAAAAATTTTAAATGAAAAAGAAGAACAATTATTTACAGAATATGATTCAGTAGAACCATTAAGATTAAAAAACATTTCAAGTGATTTAATGTATGAAAAAAGTATTTTAAAATACAGCAAAAATGGTAAATATGGATTGATTGATTTTAATGGAAAGAAAATAACCAATGCAATCTATGAAGAAATAGATACGCTTCAATATAAAGAAGGAGAGTTATTAGTAAAGCAAAATGGTAAATATGGTATTATAAATATAAAAGGTACAAAGATAATAAAACCAAACTATGATACTATAGAAGCTGACCAATTTTACGAAAAAGACTCTGGATATAAAAATGATGGTTATATTGTAAGTAAAACTACTGATGAAGGCTATAGATATGGCTATGTAGACAATAATGGAAAAGAAATAGTTAGTACAAAATATAATGATTTATCTAGAATAAATGAAATTAGTGGAAATGATATATACAATATATGTGCTGAAAATGGCAAATATGGTTTGTTGAAGAATGGAAAAATTGTTATATCTAATGAATATCAGTCATTAATGTATTCAGAGAGTAATAATACTTTAATTGCAAAAAAAGG
>CACWHO010000003.1 GCA_902760765.1 uncultured Eubacteriales bacterium
AAAGAAAAAAATATACCAATTGGAACATATTTCTATTCATATGCAACAAATGTAGAAGGTGCAAAAAAAGAAGCACAAAGCCTTGCAAACTATTTAAAAACATCAGGATATACAAATTATAATTTGCCAATCTTTTATGATATTGAAGATAAGACGCAAGAAACTTTAGGCAAAGATACCATAACCAAGGTTACTATTACATTTTGTGAAACACTTAAAAGCCTAGGGTTTAATAGCGTAGGAGTGTATTCATCTGCATATTGGTTAAATAATAATATAGATATTTCTGCATTACCAGAAGGATATTCAATATGGGTTGCTGATTATGGAACAAATACTGGTAAACTTCCAGAAAATATTTATAAATACAAAGACAAATATAATATATGGCAATATACTTCAAAAGGAACAGCACCAGGAATTTCTGGAGATGTTGATTTTAATATTTGCTATACAAAATATTTTTAAAAATTAAATTAGAATTGAAGGAATAATTAAATGGACAAAATAAAAGAACTATATAAAAAATATAAAGAAATAATAAACTATTTAATATTTGGAGTATTAACAACATTAGTATCCCTTGTAGTATATTATGCAAGTGTATTAACATTTCTAAACCCAGAAAATTCAGTCCAACTACAAATTGCAAATATTTTGTCATGGATTGCAGGCGTTACATTTGCATATTTTACAAACAGAAAATATGTATTTGAGAGCAAAGAAAAAAATAAACTTAAAGAAGCAAGTAAATTCTTTTTATCAAGAGTTACAACATTATTAATGGATATGCTAATAATGTGGCTTGGTGTTACCATATTACATGGAAATGATAAGATTATAAAGCTAATTTCTCAAGTTGTAGTTATTGTAGGAAATTATATATTCAGCAAATTATTTGTATTTAAAAAGAAATAATTTAAAATCAAATATAAAAAACAGGAATTTCGAATACTATTTTAAATTTTTGTTCAAATAATGCTAGGGTCATTCCTACCGCTTCGCTACGCCTTGAACTTAAAAATTTAAAATAGTATTTGAAATTCAATATTATTTATTATTTATTATTTATTATTTATTTTTAAAATTTAAATAAATATCTTTGAAAGGTGGAAATAAAATGGAAAAGAAAAAAATATCACTTGTTATACCAATGTATTATGAAGAACAAGTCGCAAATGAATGTTACAAAAGAGTAAAAGAAAATTTAGACAAATTACAAAATTATGACTATGAAATTATATTTGTAAATGATGGAAGCAAAGACAAAACACTTTCAATATTAGAAGAAATTGCAAGTAATGACAAAAATGTAAAAATAATATCATTTTCAAGAAATTTTGGACATCAAGCAGCAGTTACAGCAGGGCTACAATATGTAACAGGTGATGCAATTGTAATTATGGATGCAGATTTACAAGACCCACCTGAGTTAATTCCAGACATGTTAAAATTATGGGAAGATGGAAATGAAGTAATTTATGGAAAAAGAAAAACAAGAGAAGGGGAGAGTGCATTCAAATTATTTACAGCAAAAATGTTTTATAAAACACTTAATTCTCTTTCAGATGTAGAAATCCCAAAAGATACAGGAGATTTTAGATTAGTTGATAGAAAAGTTGTAGATACAATAAATAGTTTGCCAGAACACAACAAATTTCTAAGAGGTTTATTTAGTTGGGTTGGATATAAACAATGTGCATATGAATATGAAAGAAAAGAAAGATTTGCAGGAAAAACAAAATATCCATTAAAGAAAATGTTAAAACTTGCATCAGATGGAATTATTGGATTTTCAATGAAACCACTTAAATTCTTGGCAGGACTTGGAATAATATCAATTCTTGCTTCATTAATATTATTTATATTAGCATTAGTAGCACAGTTTAATTCTGCGTATAATGCTTCACCAGCTGTTTTAGGAATATCATGCTTAATTACATTTTTTGGTGGTATACAATTACTATCTGCATGGATAATTTCAGAATATGTTGGAAGAATTTATGATGAAGCAAAACAAAGACCACAATACATAATAGATAAGAAAATAAATTTTTAAATTAAATATTTTCATAATGTGACCAAACACTAATTATTTTTATGACTTTTTTATCTTCATAGACTTGATATACGAGTCTATGTTGGATATTTATTCTTCTGGAATATGCACCATCTAAATCACCTAAAAGTTTTTCATATGGAGGTGGAGTTTTAAAAGGATTTTCCTTTATTATTTCAATAAGATTTTGTACTTTTGTACTTAATCCTGCAGATTTTAATTTAGGAATATCCTTTATAACTTGTTTCCTAAATACAATATTATACATTTACTACCATTTCACCTCATCTTCTTTTACACAATCTTTAATATCTTCATTCAAACCTTTTATAATATCTTCTTTTAATTTTGGCATTGAAGAAATATATAAAGTTTCCATTAAATTATTATAATCTTCTTCTGATAATACAACTGCATTACCATTTTTAGTTGATATATTTATTGGCTCATTATATTTTATAGTTTGATCTAATAATTCATAAATATCTTTTCTAAAATTTGTAATATTAATATTAGTCATTATAAAACACCTCTCTTTATATTTATAATTATAACATACGCCATAGCGTACGTCAATATATAATATGAAATATTTAAAAAATTTTTACAATTATTTTTTCAATTTAAATTTTTATTATTCATATAAAAATATTAATATTAATATTAATATTGATAGAAAATACAATAGGTCCAAAAGAAATTTATTATAAAGTACAGCAAATAGCTTGTACTTTTTTTATTTTAATGATATTATAGATAGGTAAAAATTAAAAGATAAAAAATCTTACAAAATTAAGAACAAAGTGGAAAAATAAAAAATAAATTAAATTTTTTCCAATAAGTTTTTAATTTTAGAAAGGAACATGATTAAAAATGAAAATTTTAATTACAGGAGCAAATGGAATGCTTGCAAAAGAGGTTAGAGAAAAATTTGCAGAAGGCAATGAATTAACACTTACAGACGTAAAAGACCTAGATATTACAAATGAAAAAAATGTATTCGAATTTATAACAAATTTAAAACCAGAATGGATAATAAACTGTGCTGCATTTACAGCAGTTGATAAAGCAGAAGAATGCTATGATTTGGCAGATAAAATAAATGGAGACGGACCAACAAATTTAGCAAAAGCTGCAAAAGCTGCTGGTAGTAAATTAGTACATATTTCTACTGATTATGTTTTTGGTGGAGATTTAAGTTTAGATAAAGATTATAAAGAAGATGACCCTAAAAAACCAGTTACTGTATATGGAAAAACAAAATTACATGGAGAAGAGGGAATTACTAAAAATCTTGATGAATATTACATATTTAGAACAGCATGGCTTTATGGTATTGGTGGAAATAATTTTGTAAAAACAATGACAAAACTTGGAACAACACATGATGAAATAAATGTTGTATGTGACCAACATGGAAGCCCAACATATGCTAAAGATTTAACAGAAATAATTTATCAAGCAATAAATAAAAAAATACCATTTGGAATTTATAATGCAACAAATGAAGGTTACACAACATGGTATGATTTTACAAAGGAAATTTTAGCTGAACAAAATATTAAATGTAAAGTAAACCCTGTTACAACAGAACAATATATTGAAATGATGAAAGTAACACAAGCAAAGAGACCATATAATTCTCAAATGTCAAAAGAAAAATTAAAATCAGTTGGAATAAATGTTCCAGAATGGAAAGATGGATTAAAAAGATATCTTGAGGAGGCAAAACAAAATGAAGAATAGAAAAGGAATAATTTTAGCAGGTGGAAGTGGAACAAGATTATATCCATTAACACATGCAATATCAAAACAAATAATGCCAGTTTATGACAAACCAATGATTTATTATCCATTATCAGTTTTAATGGAAACAGGAATAAGAGAAGTTTTAATAATTACAACGCCAAGAGATTCAGAAACTTTCAAAACACTTTTAGGAGATGGCTCACAATGGGGAATGAAATTTGAATATAAAATACAAGCTGAACCAAAAGGTTTAGCAGAAGCATTTATTATTGGAGAAAACTTTATTGGTGATGACAATGTTGCAATGATTCTTGGAGACAATATGTTTTATGGTTCACATTTACGTGAAATGCTAAAAAGAGCAAATGAAAGAGAAAATGAATCAACAATATTTGGATATGAAGTTAGTGACCCAAGAAGATATGGTGTTGTTGAATTTGATGAAAATGGAAAAGCAATATCAATTGAAGAAAAACCAGAAAATCCAAAATCAAATTTTGCTGTACCAGGTTTATATTTCTATACAAATGATGTAATAGAAATTGCAAAAAATGTTAAACCATCAGCAAGGGGAGAACTAGAAATTACTTCAATAAATGAAGAATATATGAAAATGAATAAATTATATGTTGAAACATTTGGTAGAGGAATGACATGGTTTGATACTGGGACACATGATGCACTTCTTGAAACCGCAAGCTTTGTACAAACAATTGAAAAAAGACAAGGTTTACAAGTTTGTTGCCCAGAAGAAATAGCATATGAAAACAAATGGATTACAGCAGAGGAACTTTCAAGACTAGCTGATAAATACATGAAAACAGACTATGGAAAATATCTAAAAAAATTGATTAAATAAAATTTTATATGAAAATTAATTCATGATTAAAATATGTATTCAAATAAAACTTTAAAAATAAAAAGGAGATTTATAAATGGGAAAATTTAAAAGAACAGATACATCAATAGAAGGTGTATGCATCATTGAACCAACAGTATTTGGAGATGAAAGAGGTTACTTTATGGAAACATATGAAAAAAGTGACTTTGAAGAAATTGGAATAAAAGGAGATTTTGTTCAAGACAACCAATCACGCTCTAAAAAAGGTGTTTTAAGAGGACTACATTTTCAAGCAGAACATTCACAAGCAAAAATTGTCAGATGCATAAAAGGTGAAGTGTTTGATGTTGCAGTTGATTTAAGACCAGGAAGTAAAACATATGGAAAATGGGAAGGCGTAATACTTTCTGAAGAAAATAAAAAAATGTTTTATATTCCAAGAGGATTTGCACATGGATTTCTTGTATTATCAGATATTGCGGAATTTTGCTATAAAGTTGATAATATTTATGACCATGAACATGAAGGTGGCTTAAAATGGAATGACCCAGATGTTGCAATAAATTGGCCTTTTGGAGATATGAAAATGTCAGATTTAATAACATCTGAAAAAGATGGTAAATGGCCTTCTTTACAAGAAATTAAGAAAACAGATTTATTTAAAAATTTATAATAAGGAGAATTTAAAATGAGTAAGAATGTATTAGTAACGGGAGCTGCAGGATTTATAGGAGCAAATTTTGCAGAATATTTTGTAAATAAACACCCAGATTATAATGTAATTGTATTAGACAAATTAACATATGCAGGAAATTTAGACAATTTAAAAAAAGTAATGGATAAAATTACATTTGTAAAAGGTGATATATGTGATTTTGACTTAGTACTAGATTTATTCAAGAAATATGAAATAAATGGTGTAATACACTTTGCAGCAGAATCACATGTTGACAATAGTATAAAAAATCCATTTGTATTTACACACACTAATGTAATTGGAACACACACACTATTGGAAGCAGCAAAACAAGTGTGGGGAGAAGGCAGTCCAAATAAGTTTGTACATATTTCAACAGATGAAGTATATGGTTCATTAACAGATGGAGAAGGATATTTCACAGAAAAATCTCCAATAAAACCAAGTAGCCCATATTCAGCATCAAAAGCAAGCTCAGACTTAATTGCATTTGCATATTATCATACTTTTAAAATGAATGTAAATGTAACAAACTGTTCAAACAACTATGGACCATATCAACACAATGAAAAATTGATACCACATATGATTAAACTAGCATTAAATGACCAAAAACTTCCAGTATATGGAGAAGGCTTAAATATTAGAGACTGGTTATATGTTGAAGACCATTGTGAAGCAATAGATTTAGTATTCCACAATGGTGTTGCAGGAGAGAGATATAACATTGGTGGACATAATGAAAAGAGAAATATAGAAATTGTAAAATTAATCTTGAAGAGATTGAATAAACCTGAATCTTTAATTGAACATGTTGCAGATAGAAAAGGACATGATTATAGATATGCAATTGACCCTACAAAAATTCATAATGAACTTGGATGGCTTCCAAAAACTAAATTTGAAAATGGAATTGTAAAAACAATAGATTGGTATTTAGCAAATCCTGAATGGTTAAAATAAAATTTTAACATTAAATTAAAATAACTAAATAAAATATACAGTAATAAGAAAATAAAAAATGTAAAAATTTAAGGAAGGAATATCCAAAAAATGAAAAATAAAAATATAAAAATATTATTTTTTACATTACTAATATTTTTAGGTATATTATTTATAAATACAAAGTCAAAAGCAAATTCAATAAATAGTATAGATATGAAAATTTACCTGGATAATAGTGGAAATGCTACAGTGACAGAAACATGGAACTGCAATGCTAGTTCAGGAACAGAAGTATATCATCCATATTATAATTTAGGGAATTCACAAATAACAGATTTAACTGTTACAGAAGGAACAACTAAATATACAACATTAAGTCCTTGGGATACTTCAGGAACATTAGATAGTAAGGCATATAAAGCAGGAATAAACAATGTTTCAAATGGAGTAGAATTATGCTGGGGAATAAGTAGCTATGGTTCACACATATATGTAGTCAACTATAAAATATCAAATTTTGTATCTAATCTGACAGATAGCCAAATGATATATTGGACATTAATTCCATATGATTTTTCAAATAAAATTGGAAATGTAGATATAAAAATATACAGAGATACACCATTTGCAAATACAACAGATGTATGGGGTTATGGCAATTATGGTGGACTTTGCTATGTATCTGATGGTTCAATTTATATGAGTTCAGATGGTACATTAGACCAAGATGAATATATGACAATACTTGTAAAATTTCCATCCGGAACATTTAATGCAGTAAACCAATTAGACTATGACTTTGATTATTATTATAAAATGGCAAATGAAGGTTCAAAAAAATACAATAAATTTTGGAAAAAACTTGGAGAAATCTTATTGGAAACATTGTCAGTAATTGTTGATTTATTGCCATTTATAATTATTATACTAATTACTAAAATTGCAAGAAACAAAAATGTTAAAATAACTTCTGCAGAAAGAAAACAAGTAAAAAAAACTGAATATTTTAGAGATATTCCTTGTGATGGAGACTTATTTACAGCATATTTTGTTGCTTATAGTTATGGAATAATAAAGAAAAAGACTGATTTACTTGGTGCAGTAATATTAAAGTGGTTAAAAGATGATATTGTAAAAATAAATAAAATTGAAAAAAATGGCGTATTAAAAAATACAGAAGAAACAACAATCGTATTTAACCATGAGAACAAGGCTAAATTAAAAAATGAACTAGAACAAGAATTATTTGACATGATGTATGAAGCAAGTGAAGATGGAATATTAGAGAAAAAAGAATTTGAAAAATGGTGCTCAGGAAAATATGATACAATATTAAACTGGTTTGATAAAGTACTTGAAGATGAAGGAATAAAACTCTCATCAAAAGGAGTAATTACTGAAAATCCATCATTTATAAAAATCACAAAATATATTTCAACAACTGAATTTACAGAAATGGGGAAACAAATCTCTGGACTTAAAAATTTCTTATTAGATTACACACTAATTAAAGACAGAGAATCAATTGAGGTAACATTATTTGAAAATTATCTAATTTATGCTCAATTATTAGGAATAGCAAAAAAAGTTTCTAAAGAATTTAAAGACTTATATCCAGATTTGATTCAAGAATCACATTTTGATTCTTATGATGATATTATGTTTGTATATTATTGCAGTAATAGTGGAGTTTCAAGCGCAAATTCAGCAAAAGTTGCAGCAGAAAACTACTCATCAGGGGGAGGAGGATTTTCTTCTGGTGGCGGAGGAGGAGGCTCCTTCGGTGGTGGCGGAGGCCGGAGGAGGTTTCCGTTAAAATTTAATAATTTATAAAAGAGTTCAATTTTAAGATTGAGCTTTTTTATTTTATTGAAACTATAATTATGTTTTATTTATTAAACAATAAAATATTTTTCTTTAATGTAAAGAAAGCAAGTAAAAAATATGTAGTGACAAACAACAAAATATTCATTATCAAATTAACAACCATATTTGAAAATGAAAAATGAAATATATTGCTTATAAAAATTGTAAGAGTTCCAATTGCAAATGGAAATATAAACCATTCTAAAACATTAATTCTAATTCTAGAATATTTTATCATCTGCCAAAAGCTTATACTAAAATTTAGAATTTCACTAAAAACAAAAGAAAATAAATATCCATTAATTCCATATATTGGAAGCAAAAAATAAATAAAACATGTTGTAAAACATAAATCAATAATATTACAGCACATAACGCCAAATTGCTTATTTAAACCTTTTAAAATACAATCTACAATATGGTCAACATACATAAAAAATGTTAAAGGTGCTAAAATTTTAAAATATAAACCAGCTTCAACATTATTATAAATTGCCATTCCTAGCTCATTTGAAAACTTCCAAAAAATAAATGCAATGCAAAAAGCGAATGAACACAAGATTTTAAATGCTTTATTACTAACATAATTTATTGCTTTAAAATTATTTTGAGCACAATATGTAGAAATTTCTGGAATAATTAACTGACAATATGAGTATATAAGAACTGTTGGAAATGTAATTACAGGGAGAATCATACCATTAATCATCCCATATGCAGATAATGAATGTTCACAAGAAAGCCCAGATTTTTCAAGTTGTGATGGAATTATTAATTGCTTTAATGCAGATAGCCCAGAACGAATATATGAGGTAACAGCAACAGGAAATGATATTTTTAATATATTTAATCTTTGACCAAATGAATGTATATTATTATATTTTTTACTTCTTATATCTAATTTATATAAAATATAAACTAATGTAAAAGAGCAAACTTCTGAAATTACATCAGCCAAAATTAGAGAAATACAGATATTTTCAACACCTTTTGAAATATTCATTTTTAATAAATAAATTGTGGCAATAACTTTTACAACAAATTCAAAAACTTGTGTAATTGCATTTTTATATGCCTTTCTTATTGAAGTAAAATAGCTATTTATACATGCAGACATAGCAATAAATGGAAGACCTGCACCAATATAAAATAAAATTTTAGATGATACTCTATTATGTAGGCAAACATTTATTATAAAATTTGAAAATATTATAATTAGAAAACTTGCAAATAAACCTAGCAATAAACTACATAAAATGCATGTTCTTATTGTTTTAATTGCAAGCTTTCCTTTATCTTTTGCAAAATACTCAGAAACTAAAACACTTACTGCAACATTAAGCCCAGATGTTGCAATTGTTATAAAAAATAAATAAACTGTCATAATCAATGTAAAAATCCCAACTGCTTCTGAACCAATCTTGTTTGTAACATAAATACTAAAAACAAGTGATGCAAACTTCATAAGAAGTGCAGTAGCTGTTAATATTGAGCCATTTATAAAAAATAATTTGCTTTTTTCTCTCAAAATAATTCACCATTAAAAATATATTTTTTATAATTTATAAAAATACTATATTTTAAACTTAAAATAGTAAATTATATAAATTTATTTTACAAATTGTTAATACAATTTTTTCAAATTCATAATAGTATTGGCTCAATTTGTTCTTCATCTAATGCGTATTCAATAGTTTTAATTAAGTATTCAGGGTCAAATACTATAGAACGTGGTTTAGTAATTGGATTATCCTGCTTAAATGGCACAAAATAATAATTTTTTCTATTAAGCAATGCCGCAATACTTGTTGCATTTCCACTTAAACCATTATTTGTTGATGGCGCGATTACAACTGGTAAATTATTTCTTAAATGTGATTTAACTGCCATTGTACTTGGAGTGTCTATAATATCAAGAGCAAGTTTTGACATTGTATTTCCTGAACATGGTGCAATAACCATGATATCTGTCATTTTTTTAGGACCAATAGGCTCAGCATCTTGTATAGTATGGATAATTTCTTTTCCTGTAATATCTTGAATTTCATTTATAAAATCTTGTGCTTTTCCAAATCTTGTATCCAAGTTGTAGCTATTATAAGACATAATAGGTACAATATCAGCACCTAGTTTTTTTAATTCTTTAATTTTAGGAATTGTTTTACTAAAAGTACAAAAAGAACCTGTTAAAACAAATCCTATTTTTTTATCTTTTACATCCATTTTTTTACTTTTTCTCCTTTCTTTCGACATTTATATATAATATGAAAACACTTGTTAAAAATTTCTTTAAATGATATACTTTTATTGATGATTTCTAAATAGTAAGGAGAGATTAAAATGAGTGAAAATTCAAAATATAATTGGAATTTAAAAGATATCTTTAAAGATAAAAATGAGTTTAAAAAAGCTGAAAATGAATTAAAAGAATTATTTGAAGAAATAAAAAAATATCAAGGAATACTTTGCGATTCTTCAGACAATTTATATAATTGCTATAAATTATATGAAGATGCATTAAAAATCTATGAAAAAGTATATTCTTATGGTATGATGACATATCATTTAGACATGTCAAACCAAGAAAGTATAAAACTATATAAAGAAGTTGAATCACTTGGAGCAGATTTTGGTATTGCAATTTCATTTATAATACCAGAAATAACATACTCAGATGAAACGAAAATCCAGAATTACATAAAAAATGATGATAGATTAAAAAGATATAGTAGAGATATTAAAGACATCTTAAAAAAGAAAATACACGTTTTATCTAAAGAACAAGAAAATTTACTTGCAAATCTTTCAGAAACAATATCAGCACCAGAAAATACATTTGATATGCTTACAAATGTTGAATTCAAATTTGGAAATTTGACAGATGAAAATGGGGAAGAGAAGGAATTAACAGACCATAATTATACTTTATATTTAAAAAGTCAAAATCAAGATGTTAGAAAACAAGCATTTAATTTAATGTATAAGAAATATAGTGAATTTATAAACACAATTACAGAAATTTATATTACAAATGTAAAGTCAACTGCCAAAATTGCTAAATTAAGGAATTACAAATCAAGTATAGAAGAAGCCGTAATTAATGATGATGCAAGTATTAAAGTATATGAAAGCCTAATAAAAGCTATTAATGAAAATATGTCTGTTAACTATAAATTTCTAAAATTAAAAAAGAAAATGCTAAAACTTCCTGAAATGCATATGTATGATTTGTATGTAAATCCATTTGAACAAGCAAAAGATGAAATAACATTTGAGCAAGCTAAACAAGAAGTCTTAAATGCATTAGGTATTATGGGAGAAGAATATACAAATAAATTAAAAGAAGCATTTGATAATAATTGGATAGACATTTTTGCAAAGCCTAATAAAATGGGTGGGGCATATAGTACTGGAGTATATGGCGTTCATCCATTTGTACTTACAAATTTTGTTAATAGTAAAAGAGATGTAAGCACAATTGCACATGAATTAGGTCATAGCATGCATTCATATTATTCAAATTCAAACCAAACAATTATAGATGCAAATTATACAATAATGGTAGCAGAGGTTGCATCAACAGTAAATGAAATATTATTAAGTAGTTATCAAATTGAACATGAAGAAGATAAACAAAAAAAGGCAGAATTATTATATGAGTTATTAGAGATGATTAGAGCAACATTATTTAGACAAGCAATGTTTGCTGAATTTGAAAAAATAATACATGAAAAAGTAGAAAATGAAATTATGCTATCATCTGATGATTTAAATGATATTTATTATAAATTAAATGAAAAGTATTTTGGCAAAGATGTATTAATTGATGAACAAATAAAATATGAATGGGCAAGAATACCACATTTTTATAGTGATTTTTATGTTTATAAATATTGTACAGGAGTTTCTTCTGCCATTATAATTGCTAAAAATATTTTAGATAAGAAACCAGGATATGTAGAAAAATATATTGAAATGTTAAAACAAGGGTGTACGAAAAAATCAATTGATTTATTAAAAATAGTTAATGTTGATTTGGAAAGTACTGATACTTATAAAACAGCAATCGACTTTTATAATGAAAAAATTGATGAATTAGAAGAATTGTGCAAATAAAAATATAATACAGCCATAAAAATATAATTTTATTTTTAAATGCTATAAGGGAAAAAAAGACAAAATTTGCAATATTATGTAAAATAGTGTATAATAAAGGTGTAACCATTGATTGGTTTATATGGAGGAAAATACTATGAAAAATATAGTATCTTTCGAACGGGCTAAAAAAGAAATAACGCAAAAAGGTCATTATTCTTTAACTGCCATTATTAATGTTGAGTTGAGGAAATATGACGGAGAGACATGCAGATTTCATGTACGTAGTAGTACACCAAATGTTGATGAATTGGCTTCAATGATATATATATCGAACATAGCATCATCAATTGCGGAGGAGGTTCCTACTATAAAAATTAAATCAAAAGAACATTACGAAGCATGTTTCACAATTTTCTACTATTCAGGTAGTTCCTCAAAGGACATAAAATATGTATTTTCTCCGAATCTTTCAAAAGAGAAGATTGCAGAATACATGTACTTATTAGTCTCAAATTACATTTATTAGCCCGTAAAAAAGTAGTCATTTAATAATGGCTACTTTTCTTTTTAATTTTCATTTATTTCTTCTGGATTTTCACCGAGATAATGGATTTCTTTGGATAGCATTTTTAACCTGTTCACTTGCAACATGTGTATAAATTTCTGTTGTAGAAATACTTTCATGTCCCAAAACTTCTTGTAAAGCTCTAATATCAACTTTACCATATTGGTACATTAAAGTAGCAGCAGTATGTCTTAACTTATGTGCAGAAAGATTTTTTGTAGCAAGCCCAGCTGCTTTTAATTCTTTATAAACAATATCTTGAACTGTTCTTCTTCCAATTCTTTCTTTTCTTTCACTTAAAAATAAAGCATTTTTTGAATTATTCTTATCAGTTTTAATTCCTTCTTTAGGGCGGACTTCTAAATAATCTTTAATTGCATCTACACAAGCTTTATTTAGATAAATAACTCTTTCTTTATCTCCTTTACCAATAACAGTCATCTTATTTTCACTAAAATCAATGTCATTAATATCAATATTTACAAGTTCAGATAAACGAAGGCCACAATTTAAAAATATTGTAAGAATTGCAAAATCTCTTAAATTGTTTCTGTTATCTGGATTACTTGCTGTTTCTAATAATTTTTCACTTTCTTGAAGATTTAAATATTTTGGTAATCTTTTTGACAATTTAGGTGTTTCAATATTTTCTGCAGGGTTAGTGTCTATCAATTTTTCTTTAAAAAATAAGTATTTAAAAAATATTCTAATTGTAGATGCTTTCCTTGCTCTTGTTGTTGGCTTACTTTTGTGTTCAGTTGCCAAATAACTTAAAAAATTTGAAATATCTCTACTTGTAATTTTTCTTATTGTATCAATATCAACATCATTATATGTAATTTTTTCAAAATCAGTTTCATCTGTTAAGTGATAAATAACTTTTATATATTTTAAAAACATTGCTAAATCATAATTATATTCTTTAACACTATTTGTTGACTTATTTAATGTATTTATAGAATAATCCAAAAATGAATTTACATAGTCAGGATTTTCATTTCTACTTATCATAAAAATCATTCCTTTCAAGCTTTAAGTTTTTAATTCAACCCTATTATATCAAAAAAATATAAAAATATATATATTTAAATTGAAAAAAATCAAATTATATGATATCTTATGAATTAAGAAAACCAATAAAATTTATTAAGAAATAGGGAGGAGATTTTTATGAAGCTAAAAGAAAAAATGTCTAATTTAAAAGACAAATTCAAATTTTTATTTAGCAAATATCCTATAACATTATTAGCAATTTGTTTTGGAACAATATTTGCTATGCTTGTTGTCAATGACGTAATTAACTTAAAATACAATACAATAAAGTCTATATTTGCATCTACAATAACTATAGCAGTTGGTTCTTTTGCAATTGGAGTATATGCTGAAAAGAAACCAACAAAAGTATTATTAAATATTATAAATATAGCAATTGCAATAGCATTTGGTGCACTTTTAATCAATTTTCAAAATACATTAAATAGTCTAGTTATGAGAATCATAATATGTTATAACTTAACATGTTTCTTACTAGGAGTCTATAAAATAATAAAAAATTTAGAAGTAAGTTTATCAGAATATATTTTGAAAGTAACAATAAATCTACTAAAAGCAACTATTATTTATGGAATATTAGCATTGGGAATCTTAGCTATAATTTATGTTCTGGATATTTTAATGTCAACACATTTTTCTAGACATTTGCTATCATATCTTGAAATAGGATTGGTAGGTCTTTTCTATATACCACAATGTTTAAATTCATTGTTAAATATAGACAAAGAAGTAGAAAACTTCTTCAAAATAATTACAAAAAATGTATTAATGCCTTTATTAATAATTACATTTATAATTATATATGCATATATAACAAAAATACTTGTTTTGAAAAATATGCCTAAAAATCAAGTATTCATGATATTATCCGTTTTATTTGTAATTGGATTTTTTATTTGGACTGTTATGCAATATTTTAAAGATGATGGCATAATGTATAAAATAAGCACAAAAATTCCTTATGTATTTATACCATTCATTATTTTACAAATAATTGCAATGAACATAAGAGTTAGCAAGTTTGGTTTAACACCAACTAGGTACATGGGTTATGTATTGATTATATTTGAAATTATTTATCTATTGATGTATTTGTTTAAAAAAGAAAAAATAAGCAATATAATAATTGTAGCAAATATAATTATAATACTTGCAGTACTTGTTCCATTCGTAAATATGTATGATGTAACAGAAGCTTGGGAACTTAATATTTTAAAACAATATAACCCAAATGTAGAATTATCAGATAATGAAATTACAAAAATTAGAGGAGCATATTATTATTTAACATCAAATAATTCTAAAAAAGCTAATAAATATATGGAAGAAAATTTATCTGCAAAAGATATTGCAATAATTCAAAATTCATCTGCATATACTGTAGATGAAAATATAGACTATTCTGAAAATACTTCTTTAAACAATAGCAATAAAAATGATACTATTTCCTTTGATTATAACAATAGTACAGAAATGACAGTTAATGTTGAAGGATATAAAATAATGCATAAAACAATCTTTGCAAATAAGGAATATGAAAGTAATACAATTGACCTTAATACAGCATTTACAAATCTAACATTTTATGAAATTCAAGATAATAATGAAATTACAATTATAAAAAATGTAAACATACAAAAACAGATTATGGACTATATTAATAAAAGCCAAAACGAATATAATCCTACACTTGAAAAAGAAATAGTCTTAAATGAAAATCAAAAATTAATTATTAATGAATTAAATATCAAAACTGATAAAAAATTAGAGAAATGTTACTATTTCTATATTTATGCAGTACTACTTGAAAAATAATATTTATATGTAACTTTTTAGATTTTTAATCGTATTATATATGTAAAACAAATTTAAAGTATATATAAAAACTTAGAATGGAGTTACATATGGAAGATAAAGAATTATACAGAAATTTTCTAAATGGTGATGAAAATGCTTTACAAGAAATTATCAAAAAATATAAAAATAATTTAATATATTTCATAAATAAATATGTAAAAAATCTTGATACAGCAGAAGATATTTTTCAAGATACTATAATATATATTTTAGAACATAAAGACTCATATAATTTTAATTATTCTTTTAAAACATACTTATATTTGATTGCAAAATCAAGAGCATTAGACTATTTAAAACATGAAAAATTTATTGAGCAAATAGATGATGGTAAAGAATTTAAAGATGAACATTCTCTTGAAGAAAAAGTATTTGCAAAATTTGAATATGAAGAACTAATAAATTTGATAGACAAATTGCCAGATGACTATAAAATGGCAATTTATCTATCTCAAATTGAAGGATTTAGCTATAAAGAAACAGCCAAATTAATGGACAAGACTGAAAATCAAGTTAAATTATTAATACATAGAGCACGCAAAAAGCTTAAAGCAAGTATTAAATCAGGTACTTCAAATATTTATAAATCAAAAGTTGCAATGATAAAACAACTATCATTTAAAGATAGAGGAGTAGAGTTGAAAGAAAAGAATCTTCAAAAAATGATTATTTTAATTTTGCTTATAATAATACTATCTTCAGGAATTGTTTATGGAGCTGTAAAAATTGTACAAAAATTTACAGGAAAAGCTAAAATGGAACCAACATATACGAGTCAAATTTCAACAATAGATAGTAATAAAGTATGGGTTGGAACATTTAATTTAGTTTGGAATGATTTTATGGACAATATTGTAAAAGGTCCAATAAAATTTGAAGATGGAGATTCAAAACTTGCTGATGAATTAAATAAACAAACATTTAAAATAGACCAGTTATCAGAAGATTCATATTTTAAAATAAGTGGACCATCTTATGGAACAGATTTAAAAAGTCAAATTGAAAATGGTATTAAAAATAAATTTAATGAAGAGAGCACATTAGTTGATAAAATTGATTGGAATGACCCAAATGGATATGTTTTATATGCAATGCTAAAAAAACAATTTAACTTTTTAGAACCATTTTCTACAGCTATGGGAAGTATGGAATTTGGAGATGCTGGAACAAAAGTTAAATGTTTTGGTGTAGATAGTAGTAATAATCTGGTTGCTAAGAAAAATGTTGAAGTGCTATTTTATAATTCAAAAGATGATTTTGCTATAAAATTGAAAACAAAAGAAGAGGAAGAGGTAGTATTATACAAAACTACCGGAGAAGGAAAATCTTTTGAAGAAAATTATAATGAATTGATAAATAGGGGAAAAAATTATTCTGAAAATAAAGAATTTGGAGAAAATGATATATTACGAATACCTTTTATAAAGGTTAATGATGAAATAAATTATGATGAATTATGTGGAAGATACATAAAGGGGAGTGACTACTACATAAAACAAGCCTTACAAACAATTGATTTTGAACTTAATAATGTAGGTGGAAGTGTTAAAAGTGAGGCAGTAATTGATGCAACACAAAAATCCGCTAGCTTATTTGATATTATTGAATCTAGAAAATTTATATTTGATAGTGATTTCATTTTATACTTAAAAGAAGAAAACAAAGATAAACCATATTTTGCACTAAAAGTTGACGATGCAGAAGTTTTAGTGCCTGCAGAAGAAAATTAAAAAATATTTTGATAATATTAATAAAACTTATTAAGAAATATTATTAAAATTTAAAAAGGAGAACTTTATGAAAAAGAAATATTTATATATCATTTTATTAATATGTATAATTGTTATAATTGCAATAGGATATTTTTTCTTTAAAAAATCAAACAAATTACAAAATACTGAAAACACTATATTTACAAATGCTGAAATACAAGAAAAATCTAATTTAAATGATATTGTTGTAATCAAAAATGGAAGAATAGAAAACGAAAATTTAATTGATGATTTTATAAATTCAGATAGTTCTCAAAATAACAAACTTGAAATAATACAAGATAATGATAAAATAATTGTTGAATCTATAAAACCGGAAATATCTGAAAATCCAAGTAATGATGTTATGGTTAATATTACAGCAAATGCAGGAGATGGAAGTGTAGAAAGTAACAAAAAAATCTACGGATACTATATATTAATAGTTAATGGAAAGCAAAATGGAGAATATGATAAGTGGCAATTCTCAATTAAAAGAAGTGTAAGCAATAATGAAGTCACATTATATTTTGATGCACCATTGGTTGAGTTTACTGAAATTCCAACTATTTGTAAATATAGTTTAGAATCATCAAACTATAAGAAAAAATTTGATTTAAAATATAATCAAAGAAAAGACATGGGCATTTATGAAATATATGATACAGGAGATTTTAAAATAAAAACATTTGGTGGAAATGTAAATGTTATTATAGATAATAATACTTATGAACTCAAAACAGCTTTAGAAAACAAAATTTTAAATTATAATGATATTATTGAACAAGCAAAAATTGATGCTAAGTATGGTATTTGTTCTTTCGATACTTATGTGGATGGTGGAAGTTCTGAATATTACTATTACGTGGATATAAATAATCACTATACAATTTTAAAATTGAATACATTAGATGGTGACAAAGATTTAGTAATTGGATTTGAAGGGCCAATATTAGATAAATACAAGGAACAATCAAAATGAATTATGATTGGACTAAAAATCAAAATTTTATTGTTAAAATCATAATTTAATTTATAAAAAAACAATATTTTAAAGTAATTTTAAATGCTTTAAAATATTGTTTTTCCTTTTATCTAAAAATAAAACCATTTATATAAAATTATAGACATTTTATTTTTTTATATATATAATTAAATCAACAAGAGAAAATTATAGATTATATTATAATATATTACAAGGAAGAAATTTAATGGATATTCATATAAATAAAACCGAAAACCAAAATTTAAATAATGATGAATTTAATATAAATATTGAAACCTCGAAAGACAATAAAAATATTGAAAGTTTGATTGAATATATAGAAAACTTTGATAATCAAAAAATATTTGTATATGATGATTATAATATGATACAAATAAATATTGATGATATTATGTATTTTTATAGTGATGGCAACTACAATTTTTGTAA
Organism: uncultured Eubacteriales bacterium; assembly: GCA_902760765.1. Taxonomy (GTDB): domain Bacteria; phylum Bacillota; class Clostridia; order TANB77; family CAG-508; genus CAG-269. The sequence continues at coordinate 18,917 of CACWHO010000003.1, forward strand.
AACCAAAAATAAAAAATATCGTGTAAAAGGAAAATTATATGAAATAGAAAAGAAAAGCAATAATTTTTTGAGAATATCAAAAGGTTGCATAATAAATATAAAACAAGTCAAAAGCTTTGACATTGGTCAAAATAGAAATGTGCTTGTAAGGTTTTATGATGATTCTGAGCAATATGTTTCAAGAAGAAAAATAAAAGAAGTAATGAACTATTTAGATGAAAGAATGATATAACTGCTTTCATATTAAGCAAAGCAAGAAAGGGTTGAATTTAATATGAATTTTTTTAAAAAATATTATATTTATTTTATTGAACTAATACTTGGAAACATTGCATTTAACGTATTTTTTTCAATAATAAAAACATTGACATTTAAAAATATTGGGGAAAATAAAGAAACATTTATTAACATATTTAAAATGTCATTTTCTGAAACTTTGATAGTATATATAATAATTTACATAATATTTGCCATAATACAAATTTTATATGATAAATCAATAGTAAATAAGCTTAATAATAAATTAGAAAAAGCAAGGGAAGGGGGGAATAGTAATGAAAAATAAGAAAATAATAATTATATTTGTAATAATTATATTAGCAGTTGCAATTATATTTGGTGTTTTGAGAGCAAAATATAATGAAAACTATCTTTATGATGAAAATGGAACTATTGTTGATGGTAAAAGTGATTTAATTAATAATATAAAATCTACAGAAGATAAGAATGAGAGAAAAAATAAAATTGATTTTTTCCTTAAAGGTAATGTAATAACACAAGATGAAGCAAATGAATTGTATTAAGCTAATTGAGTGAAAATTATAGAGAGCCAGAATAAAATCTGGCTCTTTTTAAAAGTTATGTTTTATTTAAAATAGTTGACAAATTATAAAAAATATATAAGTAATATTTTTAAAGAAGGAGAACTTGATGAGAAAACTTCTGTCGGGATTTCCGACAAAATGTACTGGAGTCAAATAGATTAGATGAACAATTAGAAAATGGAGAAGCAAAAGAAGTTATAAAAGTCATAGTTCACTATTATAAAGCATTAGATTTATTAGAAGAATATGACAATAATAAAATAAAAAATAAAAAAGGATTTTCAAATTCAAAAATGATTGAATATACTGATTGTAGAGAAGTTATAGATAATTTGAAATATAGTATGAGTAAAGGAAAAGATTTTGTGCAAAGTCTTTATTTTAAATTTTGACTTTAAATAGGGAATTGTACAGAATCTTATATACAACATTGCACAAAATCAAAGTTTTGCGCAAAAAGGAATAGGAGTAAAATATA
>CACWHO010000004.1:0-16557 GCA_902760765.1 uncultured Eubacteriales bacterium
AAATGTCATTATATTCACCATCAATAGAAAAATTAATAGAAAGTTTTGAAAGATTGCCAAGTATTGGACATAAAACGGCTGCAAGACTTGCATTTTATATGCTAAATTGTTCTAAAGAAGAAACAGACGAATTTATAAAATCAATTGTAGATGCTAAAAAGAACTTAAAATATTGTAGCAAATGTTTTAATATTTCTGACACAGACCCATGCCCAATATGCTCAAACCCTAAAAGAGATCAATCTTCTATTTGTGTTGTAGAAGATGTTAGAGATATTGTTGCAATGGAAAAAACCCATGAATTTAAAGGAGTGTACCATGTTTTACATGGCTCAATTTCTCCAATGAATGGTGTTGGACCAGATGATATAAAAATAAAAGAGTTACTTTCTAGACTTATGGATGGAAGTGTTAAAGAAGTTATAATTGCCACAAACCCTAGGGTTGAAGGCGAAGCAACAGCAATGTATTTATCAAAATTAATAAAACCATTGGGGATTAAAGTAACAAGAATTGCACATGGAATTCCTGTTGGTGGAGATTTGGAATATACTGATGAGATTACATTAACAAAAGCTTTAGAAGGCAGAACAGAAATGTAATATTTGTTGTTAGCAATCATTTTGCAATATAGAAATTATTTAAATTAAATGAGGAATAATATATGAAAAAAGTTTTAATATTTTACGCATCATATGGTGGCGGACATTTAAATGCAGCAAAATCTATAAAAGAATATATTGATAAAAATTTCTCAGAATATGAAACAGAGATTATTGATTGCATGAAATATGTTAATAAACCAATAGAAGCAATATCAACAGCGGCATATAGAAAAATGGCAAAAAAAGCACCATGGGCTTGGGGAAAAATATATGAAGATTCACAAAGTGGACCACTTGCACATATTTCAAATAGAACAAATGCAATTTTTGCAATTAAACTATTGAAACTATTAAGAGAGAAAAAACCAGATTATATAATATCTACACACCCATTTGGAAGCCAAATGTGTAGCTATTTGAAAAGGAAAAATAAAATAAACACAAAACTTGCAACAATAATGACAGACTTTGCACCACATGACCAATGGCTTGTTGGACATGAAAATACAGATTATTTCTTTGTCGCAAATGAAAATATGAAAAAATATTTAGTAGAAAAAGGAATATCAGAAAATAAAGTATTTGTCACAGGAATACCAATTTCTTCAAAGTTTTTACAAAATTATGATAGAAGAAAAATTTTAAATGAATTAGAATTTGAAGAGAACAAAAAAAATATTTTATTTTTTGGTGGCGGAGAGTTTGGACTTGGAGAAAGTCATACATTAAATGCTTTTGAAACATTAGTAAAAAATTTTGATAATATTCAAATAATCGCAATTTCTGGTAAAAACGAAAAAATGAAAAGCGGATTTGAAGAAATTGTTAAAAAATATAATAAAGAAAAAAATATTAAAATTTTTTCATTTACAGATAAAGTGCCACAATTAATGAAAATTTCTGATTTTGTTGTAACCAAGCCACGGTGGACTTACAACATCTGAGAGCTTAGCATCAAACTTACCACTTGTAATTATAAACCCAATACCTGGACAAGAAGAAGAAAATGCAAGTTTTCTAGAAGAAAATGGAGTTGGTATTTGGATAAAAAAAGATACAAATGCTTATGAAGTTTTTAAAGATTTAATTTTAAATACAGATAAATTAAATAAAATGAAAGAAAATACAAAAAAATTAGCAAAAAAAGATTCAACTGAAAATATCTGCAAAACTATTTTTAAAAATAATGAATAACAAGTATTTTTGAATAAATGATTATTATAATAAAAACTATATTTTAATTGTTTAGAGTAAAACGTAAATTTGAAATAAATAATTAAAATATAGTTTTTTTGTATAAAATTTCAAAAAAATATCAAAATATAAAAAGAAAATAAATGTTATAGATTATAAATTATGAACAAATAAAAGTACTTTATGGCAAAAAATAGTTTTCTATAACTTATGAGTTGGTGATAATTTGAAAGAAATATTAAAAATAAGTTTGATTATTATTTTAATTACATTATCTATGATATGTATTTCTTTTATAAATAATAATAATATCAGTATTGCAAAAACAACAAATAATTCAGATATACAATTAATGGCAAGAGCAATAAATGGTGAGGCAAGAGGTGAACCATATGAGGGACAAGTTGCAGTTGGTGCAGTAATTTTAAATAGAGTAAAAGATGCTAGATTTCCAAATACAATTGCTGGTGTTATTTATCAAGCTGGTGCATTTACGGCAGTTTCTGATGGACAAATAAATAAGCCAATTCCTGAAAATTCTTCAGTTTTTAAAGCAGCACAAGATGCGACAAATGGGTGGGACCCAACATCAGGAAGTGTTTATTATTTTAATCCTGCAACAGCAACAAATAAATGGATATGGTCAAGACCAGTAGTTACAACAATTGGAAAGCATAGATTTTGTAAATAAATTAAAAATGTTTTAAGAATTACGATTTTGAAACAATATTATACTAAAAAAAGTGGTTTATAGGTAAATCCGTAAAAACCTAAAATTATTATACAAGGATTTGAATTTTATGAATTGGGTAAATAGATTAAAAAAAGTGCATATGTTAAGTATAATTACAATTTTTTTGATAATAATTGCATGTTTAATAGCAGTTATTATAAATAATGGAAAAAAAGCAAAACAGGCATCAGAAAATTCATATAATATGGCTTTTTATGATTTAGTTAGTTATGTCCAAAATGTAGAAACATATCTTGCAAAATCACTAATTTCAAACACACCAGAACATGGAGCTGAAACACTTACAAATGTGTGGAGAGAGGCAAATTTGGCACAAAGCTATCTTTCACAATTACCAATTCAGAGTCAAGAATTGGAAAATACACAAAAATTTTTAAATCAAGTTAGTGATTATAGTTATACGTTGTCAAGGAAAAATATTTATAGAGAATCATTGACAGAAGAAGATTTAAAGAATTTAAAAGAATTACATTCATATAGCCTTGAATTAGAAAATACATTGAACCAGCTATCAGATGATATTAATTCCGGAAAATTGCATTGGAACGAAGTTAAAGATAAGGGCAAAGTTGCTTTTGCACAACAAGTAAGTACAGATGCAACAAATGGCTTTAGTGCAATGGAAGAAAAATTTCATGAATATTCTGGATTAATATATGATGGGGCATTTTCTGAACACATTGTAAATGCTGAGAAAAAAGGATTAACAGGTGATGATATAGATGAAGAAACAGCTAAACAAAAGGCAATAGAATTTTTAGGTAATGATAACATTAAAAATATAGAAAGTTTAGGATACTCTGAAAATGCAACAATCCCACAATATGATTTCTCAATACAAAATCAAAATGATGTAAATATAAACATTTCAGTTTCTAAAAAAGGTGGACATATTATTTCAATGAATGCTAATAGAACTGTAAATAATGAGATAATATCACAAGAAGAAGCAAATCAAAAAGGAAAAGATTTTTTAAATTCTCATGGATTTCCAGATATGAAAGAAACATATTTCTTGAAAGAGGATGGAATTGTTACAGTAAATTATGCATTTACAAAGGATAATGTTGTTATATATTCAGATTTAATAAAAGTAAAAATTGCTTTGGATAATGGAGAAGTTTTAGGATTAGAAACAACTGGATATTTAAATAATCATGCTGATAGAGATATTGCACAGCCTAAAATAACAAAAGAACAGGCTAAAAAGACATTAAATAAGGACTTAGATATTGAATCTGAAGGACTTGCTATTATTCCTACAAAATATAGAACAGAAAATTTGTGCTACGAATTTAAAGGAAAAGTTGATGATAGAGAGTTTCTGGTTTATATAAATGCTGAAGATGGAAAAGAACAAGATATTTTGGTTATAACAAATACACCTAATGGAACATTAACAATGTAAAATAATAATTTAAAATACCTAAGAAGTAAATAATATAAATATTTTGTAGTTTCGAATGTGATTGGAAAGTATTATAGAAAATCTTAATTTAAGAAAATGAAGGAGCCCAAACTCTTTTGGGGAGTGTCATTTTCTTAAATTTAGATTTTCTAAATACTTGTAATGAAACCGAGAAACGAAAAAATATTTATATTATTTACTTCTTAGGTATATTATAATTTAATATTTTAAAAGCTTTTTTAATGCCTTTTATACATATCTTTTGAAATAACTTGGCTACTTATTATATTTCCATCTTTCTTTAAAGTCTTTACACATTGAGAATAAATTGCATTTTTTTGATTTCCAGTAATATATGCATTTAATAGAACTTCATAGTCATCATCACTTTTTAATCCAAAAATTTTAAAATTTGCAATACCGCCAGAAACAGAACAAACAATTTTTATTGGATATTGTCTATTATTTTTAAATTTAAAATCAATAGCGCCATAAACAACTGTTGCATCACGACTTGCACCAACATAAGATGGAACAAATTGATGATTTCTTCTTTCAACAACTTCTAAATTTGCATATAATACTGCATTATATAATGTTGTTGCAATTTGACATATTCCACCACCAAGACCATCCTCAACTTTACCATTTACATATATTGGAGCTTCTTTATAACCAGCACTAATTGTTCTTTCACCAACTATCTTATTATAAGAGAAAACTTCTCCTGGCATAAGAACAGTACCATTTATTTTATTTGCTGCAAGCATTAAATTTGTTGTACGATTACGATTTCTAACACTATATTTTGTTGAAAATTGTGATAATAAATCTGGAAAAGCCTCTGTACCAATCATATTTGTTGTAATACTTGGGTAAAGAACCTTCAATGGAATTGTACAATCACCATCACTTTTTTGTAATAATTCTTTTGCTTTATCAATTGAAATTGCAAAATCAAGACCATTTTCACTTGGAATTACATTAAATGGATTTTGCGTATATGATGCATTAACAGGCTCTTTATGTATTTCGTTATATATATTTTCAATATTTATTTCTTTTGGATTTTGTTCATAAGTGCATAATTCAATATAATTATCTTTTATGTTTAAGTTATTAACATTTTTAATTATCAAACTTGCGGACTTATTTATATCTACTGCATTTCCGCTTGAACCTTTAGTAATAATTAAATTATTGCCATCTATGTAATATCCACTTTCAACCATTTTATCTGGAAGCTTTGTAGAAATATCTTCTAAATTATATTTTAATTGCTTTTTATCCATTGAAAAACCTGGATTGATATTTGTTTTTTTAAATAAATATTCAATCATTTTAGCATCTTTTTTTAAAATATTTCCTTCTTTTCCAATATTATAAGCTAAATTTACTGCTTCATCAGTATTAAAATAAATTGAAAGTTGAGAAGTTGAAATTGAGGTTTCAAAGTCATTATGACGCAAAATAATTTCATCTGGAATTGATGAACTAATATATTTTTCAATTTTTTGTTTTGCTTCATTTTTAGATAAATTAGAAACATCAATACCCATTATTGAAATCCCATTTAATATTTTTGTGTTTTTTGATGCTACAATACTAATTGTGCAAAATAGTATGGTTAATATCAATACAAAAATAATTAAAAATATTCCAAAAATAGGCATTATTTCATTGCTTCCGTTCGAAATGGTAGATTCAGAATTTAAATCATTTTCAATTTCATAAGATTTTGTTTTATCTTTTATTTTAGATTCTAGTAAATTCATTGCTACTCCTTATTTTAAGATTAGTATATATATTTAAATGATAAAAGTCAATGAAAAAATGTTTTTTATATAATTATAATATGGAATTATGTAAGTTTAGAAAAGTAAAATTTTATTTATAAATTTTATATGTTTACTTGAATTATAAAAGAAAACATTGTATAATTTTTTTAGTTGCAAAAATTCAAAATAAACATATAATTTAATAGAACTAATGACAAAAATTGAAAATAATGTTATAATTTTAAAAAATTTTAAAAGAAGGATAATATATGAACATTAAAATAGACAACTTGAATATTGATTATTTGAAAAAAGGTAATAGTGATAACAAAATTTTATTATTACACGGATGGGGTTGTAATAAAGAAATTTTTAACAATTTAATAAATAATTTATCACAGTACATGGAAGTGTATGCAATTGATTTCCCAGGATTTGGAAAGAGTGATGAACCAAAAGAAGCCTGGGGCGTTGACGAATATACCGATTTAGTTGTAAAATTTATAAATGCAATGAATATAAATGAAATTTCACTTTTAGGACATTCTTTTGGTGGAAGAGTAATTATAAAATTAGCCAATAGAGAAAATTTAAATTTTAAAATAAAAAAGATTGTTTTAGTTGATGCAGCAGGAATTAAACATACACCAAGAGTGACAAGAAAACAAAAATTTTATAAAAAAGTTTTCCCAATAATAAAAAAGATTTCACCTAAATTATTAAATTACATAAAAACAAAAGTTGGTTCTGCAGATTATAGAAATGCAACTCCAATGATGAGAGATATTTTGGTAAAAACGGTAAATGAAGATTTAAAAGATTTAATCCCAAATATTAAGCAACCAACTTTGCTAATATGGGGAACAGAAGATACAGCAACACCTTATGAAGATGCTATTTTCATGAATCAAAATATAAAAGATTCTGGAATAGTAAAAATTGATGGAGCAGGACATTTTTCATTTTTAGAGCAACCTTATTTAGTAAATAAAGTTTTAGATTCGTTCTTAAACGAGCAAAAACCTGAAAAATAATTACTATTTTGGCGTTGGAAGAAACAATTATATAAACAGAAGTGAAAATAAAGTGGATAACATATATTAAAAATGAACTTTGATGGGGAAAGATTAGTTTGAAAGAGTAAGCTTTCATTTTTATTTGCGCCTTTGAACGAAGAAAGAAAGGAACTAAATTTATAATGAAAATAATTTTTTTAATTTTATATTTAATTGTAAATTTTTTAATTTTAAAATATAACTTACATATATTTCAATTAAACTATTATATGCCAGATACACAACTTAAATGGATAAAGAAAAAATGGCAAAAATTTTGTTTAATATTTATTCTAAATATTGTAGGAGCATTTTCGATATTATTTAGTGGAAAATATATAATTGCAATAATTACGCTTGCTTTAAATATTCCATTTATAATTGAAAAAAATGTAAAGAAAAAAATTGTTTATACAAATAGAATAAAAAGAATGTTTATATGTAATTACTTAATTTTAGTAATTTTGGGAATAATATTACATAATAAATTTAATATTTTTGCATCAATTATCTTAATTGTTAATTCAGTTTCAACATTATATATGATTTTAATTAATTATATTAATTTACCAATAAATAAATTAATAAACAATTATTATGTGAATGATGCAAAAAAAATACTAAAAAATATGCCAAACCTTAAAATAATTGCAGTAACAGGAAGCTACGGAAAAACAAGTACAAAAAATTATATAACAAAGCTACTATCAAGTAAATATAATGTTTTAGCAACACCAGGAAACTTCAACACCTTGTTAGGAATAACAAGAACAATAAGAACATATTTAAAACCAACACATGATATTTTTGTATGTGAAGTTGGAATTGATAGAGTTGGACAAATGGATAAAATAATCAAATTAATAAATCCAGATTATGCAGTAATTACGGCAATAGGGCCTCAACATTTAGAGACATTTGGTACACAAGAAAATATTATTAAATCAAAAATGACATTATTAGATGGACTTAAAGAAAATGGTGTAGCATTTTTAAATTTGGACAATGAATTAATTAAAAATGCTGATAAAAGAAATAAAAAATATATTGGTTATGGAATTCAAAATAATGAGAATAATAAATTAAAGATAACAGACCAAAAATATACACAAAATGGTATTGAATTTGTTGTAAATAAAGATGGAAAAGACTATTTATTTAAATCAAAATTACTTGGAGAACATAATTTAATTGACTTATTTGGTGCAATAACAATTGCAGATTCCCTAGGAATTGATATGAAACAAATAATCAATGACACAAAATATATTCAAAGTGTTGAACATAGATTAAATTTGATACCTGGTAGTGAATATAATTTAATTGATGATTCATATAATTCAAATCCAATTGGTTCATCAAATGCATTAAAAGTATTAAAAGAATTTGATGGCTATAGAATTTTGATTACACCAGGTATGGTTGAACTTGGAGAGAAGCAATTTGATTATAATTATAAATTTGGCAAATTAGCAACAGAATGTTCAGACTTCATACTTTTAGTAAATGAAAAGCAGACTGAACCAATAAAAAAAGCATTTGATGATTTACATTTTGCAAATTATATGATAAAAAATACATTTAATGAGGCTTTTGCAGAAGCAAGAAATATTGATTCAAATGGAAAGAAAAAATACATTTTAATAGAAAATGATTTGCCAGATAATTATTAAATTGATAGTTTTAATTTTGCAAGATTAAAATTCAGTTTACGATGTTTATTGTTTAATGAAATGTTCAAAAAATGTAAATTTAAGATTTTTAATTAAAAATCTTTTAAAAATATAAATAAAGGAAAGTGATTTTAAAATGAAAACAAAAATTGGTGTTATGTTTGGAGGAAGAAGTGTAGAACACGAAGTATCTATAATATCAGGAATTCAAGCATTAAACAATATTGATAAGGAGAAATATGATGCAATTCCAATTTATATTACGAGAGAAAATGAAATGTATGTTGGAGATTTAATTGGAAAAGTAGAAAGCTACACAAACTTAAAAAATTTAATTGCAAATAGTCAAAGAGTTGTTTTAATAAATAATGGAAACAAAGTTGATTTAGTAAAATATCCATATAAAATGTTTGAAAAACATATTTATGATACAATTGACATTGCATTTCCAGTAGTACATGGAACAAATGTTGAAGATGGTACATTACAAGGATATTTAAAAACTTTAAATATACCATTTGTTGGTTGTGATGTTACTGCATCATGTGTTGGAATGGATAAATATGTAATGAAAACAGTATTAAAAGAAAATGATATTCCAGTTTTAGATTGCATTAGAATTAATGATTATGAATATATTGAAGATAATGAAGATACAATTTATAAAATCATGAATAAATTAGATTTCCCAGTTATTACAAAACCAGTAAATTTGGGCTCTAGTGTAGGAATAAAAATAGCAAAAAATAAAAATGAATTAGTAGAAGCGGTTGAATATGCTTTCCAATTTTCAAAACAAATTTTAGTTGAAAAAGCAATTACAAATTTAAAAGAAATAAATTGTTCAGTACTTGGGGATGTAAGTGATTGCAAGCCATCTGAATGTGAAGAACCAATTACATCTGGAGAAATTTTAAGCTATGAAGATAAATATATATCTGGAAAAACTAAAAAAACTGGTGGCTCAAAAGGAATGACATCATTAGATAGAAAACTTCCAGCAGATATTGATGAAAGTACAAAAAATGAAATTCAAAAATTGGCAGTAGAAACATTTAAAGTATTGAATTGCAATGGAGTTGTAAGAATTGATTTTATGATAGATATGGATACAAATAAAATCTATGTAAATGAAATAAACACAATTCCAGGATCTCTTGCATTTTATTTATGGGAAGCAACTGGAATTAAATACAAAGAATTAATTGATATATTAATTAATTTAGCATTAAAGAGAAACAGAGAGCAAAATAACTTATCATTTTCTTATGATACAAAAATTCTAGAAGGATATAAAGGCGGACTTAAAGGAATAAAGAAATAATGCTTTTTTAGTTAATTCAATTTAAAGTTAGCATAGAAAAAAGTCTCTTTTAAAATTATTATAGAGTTAGTGAGGATCGTTCAAAAATTCTCAAAAGTTTGAAAAACTTTTGTAAGAATTTTTAGAATGAGGAACTCTATAATAATTTTAAAAGAGACTTTTTCTTATTTACTTTAAATATAATATTAATATTAAAAAATCCATAAAATCTATGGATTTTTTTTGCATTTGCTGATATAATATAGTTACTTTACTTAAGACAAATAATTTGAGATTACAGGGGGATATCAAATGAAATATAAGGATTATTACAAATTGCTAGAATTGCAAACAAGTAAAGTATCAGAAGAAGAAGTAAAAAGTGCATATAGAGCTGCTGCAAAAAAATATCATCCTGACTTAAATGTTGGTGATAAATTAGCAGAAGAAAGATTAAAAGATATAAATGAAGCATATAGAGTATTATCAAACCCAGCCTCAAAAAGAAAATATGATAGAGTTTGGAATGCTAATAACAATGCAAAAAATTATCAAAAATTAAAAGGAAAAAATATTTTTGACATGTTCCTTGGCAATACAGAAAGCGTAAATAGTGAAAAGACAAATAAAGATAAAGAAAAAGTTAAGGGCGAAAATATAGAAACTGAAATAAATGTTAGCATTGAAGATGCTTTTTATGGAGTTGAGAAAAAAATTTCATTAAAAACTGTTGATGGAAAAATGAAAACATTTTCTGTAAAAATCCCTGAAGGAATAAGAAATGGTGAGAAAATAAGACTTATAGGTCAGGGTAAAAAAGGTAAAAATGGCGGAAAGAACGGAGATTTATTTATTAAAATAAATATAGAAAACAGCAAGGTTTTCAAATTATTTGGGACAGATTTATGTATGGATTTAAAACTTTCACCTTGGGAAGCTGCATTAGGAACTAATGTAGAAGTAAATTGCATAGATGAAAATACAAAAATAATTGTACCACATGGAGTTGAAAGTGGAGATGAAATAAAAATACCAGACCATGGATATAAAGATGGAAAAGGTGGCAGAGGTAATTTGGTAGCAAAAGTTAAAATAATGGTACCAAAAGAATTAGAACTTGACGAAAAAGAAATGTTTGAAAAATTAAGAGATATGTCTGTTTATAATCCTAGGAAAAATTGACAAAATTTAGTAAATATTGTATAATTAGGTTACGTTGAAAAGAACAAAAGATAAAATTGTGAGAACAACAGATGTGAGGTGTAATAAATATATGGAAAAATGGCAAGGTAAACATTTTAGTATAACTGACCCTGAAGGAGTTAATACTGTTATATACCAAATAAACAAAACTCCAAAACAGTATTTAAAGGAATATCCTAAATATACTTTTGATAGGCTTGATTATACTGAAGAATTAAGGGAAAATTCTAAGAAGAAGACTTTTTATGTTGATTATCCAACACAAGAAGACGAATTATTAATATTGTCTTTTGCAAAAGAAAAGGTTATTGTAAATACGGCTATAATGAGTGATGATAAAATTTCAATAAGCAAAAAACCTGTGCCATTTAAATTTGATAGTATTTACACTGAACAAGAAAAAGAAATTAAAGATTTTAAATATACACCAAACCTTAAAAGACCTATTTGCATAATAGATCCAGAAACTACAGAAGAAGTAAAACCTATGCTTTATTTTGATGAGACAACAAATGAAGTAAAAGGTAAATGTAAGCTAAAACCATATAAATCATATTTTGCCTTTGAAATCAGAGACAAAAAGGAAAATTAAGGGGGAAATTAAATGAATATTAGTCCTAAAAGAGATGTTGACGGAGCTCAGATATTAATTAGATGTATGCAAATGGTTGAAATAGATAATAAATTAGAAAAAAATCAGCAACCTGGAGATGCTACAAAAGCACCTAAATATGGTCAAACAGAAATGATGGATTTAGAAATGCCAAAATTGGATATAAAAATTGGTAAACATGAAGTAACGAGCGATGGACATAGAATAATGGAAAATGGAGAAATCCAAACAATTAAAATTGATGAAAATAAAAGAAAATTACAAGTTGCTAGAATAAAAGAACAAAATAATGAAGAAAAAGATAGAAATTAATAATTATTTATAACAAAAGAAAAGGGTGAAACTTATGAACTATAAAGTAAAAGGAGCACTTAAAAAAAGTAAGAAATATTTTGTAATTACAATAATACTATGGTTATTTATAGCCATAGTATTTGTTGGTCCCTTAGCATATAGTATCCATCAGGCTAAACTAATGGATGATAACATGATTGATGCATTTTTTAATCAATTTTCTACAAACGTTATAAGCCCATTTTCTACACTTGGAAAAATTTTTGCAGATGGGATTGCACATGAATATTTTTCTCTTTTATTTTGGATATCATTATTATATTTAATATTCGTATTTATTGGAATATCAAAATCAAAACCCAAAAGTGAATTTGAGGACATTGAACATGGTTCAAGTGATTGGAGCCAAAACGGTGAACAATATAGAGTTTTAAATAGAAATAAAGGAATTTTACTTGCTGAAAATAATTATTTGCCAGTTGATAAAAGAGGAAATACAAATGTATTAGTAGTTGGACGGTTCAGGTTCTGGTAAATCTTCAACTTACTCATTTCCAAATGCATATCAAATGTTAGGCTCATATGTATTTACAGACCCAAAAGGTGAAATATATGATACAACAGCAGGATATTTAAAAGAACATGGATATGATATAAAAGTTTTAAATTTAGTAAGACCACAATATAGTGATGGTTATAACCCGCTAATGCACATATCATCAGAATTAGATGTTGATGTTATTGCAAACACAATTGTTAAAGGACAAAAAACAGAAAGCAATTCAGACCCATATTGGGATGATATGGCAGAAATGTTATTAAAAGCCTTAATTTATTATTTAATAGCAACAAGACCAGAAGAAGAACAAAATTTAGCAAGTTGTGCAGAACTTGTAAGGGCTGCAAATACTAATGGTGGAAGCAATTTATTAACAGAATTAATGAGTGAATTGCCATATGACCACCCTGCAAGAATGAATTATAAATCAGTTGAAATTGCATCAGACAGAACATATGCATCAATTTTGAGTTCATTGCAATCAAAACTTGGAAAGTTTGATTCAAAAGAAATAGCAGAATTAACATCAACAGATACTATTGATTTTGAAGAAATTGGAAATAAAAAAACAGCTGTTTATGTTATATCATCAGATACACATACAGCATATGACTTTTTACTTACAATATTCTTTTCACAGATGATACAACAATTATATGATTATGCAGATAAAAATGGAGGAATGCTAAAAGAAAGAACATACTTCATATTAGATGAATTTGCAAACATTGGTAAAATACCAGACTTTGATAAAAAAATATCAACATCAAGAAGTAGAGGAATATCATTTAGTATAATTCTACAAAATATTGACCAATTGGAAGCAATATACGAGAAGTCATATGAAACTATAATGGGTAACTGTGATACACACGTATTTTTAGGAAGTAACTCATTTAAAACAGTTGAATACTTTTCAAAACAATTAGGAGAAAAAACAATCGAAAGAGATAGTACATCAATTAGTAAAGATAAGAAAAATCACAAAACAGGAAAGAATATTTCAGACCAAATAATGGCAAGAGCATTAATGACACCAGATGAACTTAGAAGGCTTGATAATGATAAATGTATTATCTTTGAAAAGGGAATAAAACCTGTAATGGCTGACAAGTACTATTACTTTAAACATCCAATGGCCAGTGAAATGGCAAGATATGAAATTAGTCATAATGATATAGGAGAAATTCAAAGAGGGGAATGGAGAAAATTCAATCCATATAACCCATATACAGAGAAAAAAGATGACAAAGAAATTGACAATTTAAAAGTAGATTCATTAGACGAATTATTTGACGATATAGATGATGTGGATAAAAAAGAGACTAAAACTGAAAATGTAGAAAAAGAACAAAACGTTTCAACAATGGAAGATAAGGTAACAGAAAACATATCAAATAATGAAGAAGATGAATATGATTTACAAAAAGAATTAGAAGCAAAATTTGATGAACTATTTGGGCCAATGAATGATGATGATGAAGAATAATACTTAATTATTAAACAAACGACCAAAACAATAAAGAAAATTTGTTTTGTTCGCTTGTTTTTTATTACCAGATAATATATATTAATATTGGAAAATTAAATAAAAATAAATAGTAATAATTAATCTATGAAAAATAAAAAATTATATAATAAATTGAGATTTGTTAAGGAGGCAATACATGAAATTTGCACATATTTCAGATATTCATTTCGATAGTCCGTTTGTGAACCTTTCAGATGAAGATGGGCTTGGAGAAATCCGCAGATTAGAACAAAGAAAAGCATTAAAAAAATCAATAGAATATGTAAAAGAAAATAATATTAAATATTTATTTATTTCTGGAGATTTATATGAACAAAAATATATAAAAAAATCAACAATAGAATTTATAAATAATTTATTTAAAGAAATACCAAATACAAAAATTTTTATAACACCTGGAAATCATGACCCATTTATCAAAAATTCATATTATAATACTTTTAATTGGAACGAAAATGTAAAAATATTTAATTCAAAAATAGAAAGAGTAGAATGTGAAGATTGCAATATATATGGATATGGATTTAATGATTTTACATGTAAAGACTCAAAAATACAAGATTTAGAAATTGATGAAAAAAATAAAATAAATATATTAGTAATACATGGAACGCTTGATGGAAGTGCGACTGACGGAAATAATTATAATCCAATTTCAAGTAAAATTTTAGAAGAAAAGGGATTTGACTATGTTGCACTTGGACATATTCATAAATCAAATTTTGATAAAAATAATCAAAAGATAGTGTATCCTGGTTCACTTGTATCACTTGGCTTTGATGAGCTAGGCGAGCATGGCATGATTGTTGGAGATATAGAAAAAGATAAATTAAATTTGGAATTTATTAAAATTGATGAAACTGAATTTGTATTAAAAGAAATTGATATTACAGAAATTAATTCTGAAGAAGAACTTATAGAAAAATTAAATGAATGTGAAATAAAAGAAAATAATTTAGCAGAAATTATTTTAGTAGGAAGAAGAAATTTTGAAATAAATAAATATGAAATATTAAAATTAATAAAAAATAATAAAATAATAAAAATAAAAAATAATACAAAAATAAATTATGATTTAAATGATTTGGCTAATGATAATACTTTAAAAGGATTATTTGCAAAAAAAATGTTAGAAAAATTAAATAATAAAGAAACGACAGAAGAAAAAAGAAAAATAATTGAAGATGCAATAGAAATAGGCCTTGATGCATTTTAAAGAAATAAATAAAAATTTAAAATAAAAAATAGTAAAATAATAAAATAAATTAATTAAAAAATAAAATTAAAATAAAAGGTGAATAATATTGAAAATAAATAAAATAAAAATAAATTCATATGGAAAATTAAAAAATAAAGAAATTAATTTAAAAGATGGAATTAATATAATTTATGGTAAAAATGAAGCAGGAAAATCCACATTAATTAATTTTATTTATAATATGTTTTATGGAATATCAAAAAATAAAAATGGAAAAGAATTATCAGATTATGAAAAATACAAACCATGGAGTGGAGAAGAATTTTCAGGGAAAATAGAATATGAATTAGATAATAAAGAAAAATATGAAGTATATAGAGATTTTAACAAAAAAAATCCAAAAATATTCAATGATAAAAAGGAAGATATTTCAGCTGAATTTAATATTGATAAAAATAAAGGAAATGAATTCTTTTATGAACAAACAAAAATTGATGAAGATTTATTTTTATCAACACTTGCAATAAATCAAAAAGAAGTTGAATTAGAAAAGAAAAATCAAAATATATTAATTCAAAAAATGTCCAATTTAGCACAAACAGGAGATGATACAATTTCTTATAAAAGGGTCATAGACAGAATAAACAGAAAACAATTAGAAGAAATTGGCTCAGATAGGTCTAGAGAAAAGCCAATAAACAAAATTGAGTTAAAATTAAATGATTTATATGAAGAAAAAAATAGTTTAGAACAATATAAAGATTTCGAATATGAGGCAGGAGAAAAAGAAAAAAATATTAATTTAAGAATAGAAGAATTAAATAATGAAAATAATATTTTAAAAGAAATAAAAAATAATTTAGAAAATAATAAAATAGAAAATGAAAAAATAAAAATAAAAGAAAATATCAAAAAAAATAATAACGAAAAAATAAATAATTTAAATATTAAAATAAATGAATTAAAAAATAATATTGAAAATAAAGAATTAAATAATTCTGAAAAAAATAAATTAAATATAGAAAATAAAAATATAAAAAATAATATTGAGAGAAATAAATTTAATAATAAAAATAATAATCTAAAAAATAATATTAAAATAAAAAAATATTTAATTTTATTTTTATTAATTATTTTATTTAATATTTTTCAATTTATTTTTATAAAAAATAAATTAATTAATTATTTGATTTTAACCACAATACCAATATTTTTAATTTATTTTATTTATTTAATAAAAAAAGAAAAAAATAAATTAAAAATAAATAAAAAATTAGAAGAAAATAAATTAAATGAAATTAATTCACAAATAAATAATTATTTAAATGAAATAAATATTTTAAATAATAATAATTTAGAATTAGAAAATGAAATAAAAAAATTAATAGA
>CACWHO010000004.1:16571-19682 GCA_902760765.1 uncultured Eubacteriales bacterium
AATAGAAAAAAATAAATTAAATAATTTAATTGAGATAAATAATTTAGAAAATATTAATTATGAGTTAGAAAAAAATCAAAACAATTTAAATAATTCCAAATTAGAATTACAATCTTTAAAATTAGAACAAAAAAATATTGAACCTAAATTAGAAAATCTTGCAAAAATCGACGAAGAAATAGTTAACAATAATGACATTTTGTCAACTTTAAAAAACAAAAATGAAAGTATGAATTTAGCAAAAGATGTTTTAACAGAAGCTTATATGGAAATGAAAAATTCAGTAGTCCCTAAGGTTACAAAGAATATTGCTTCAATAATAGGTCAAATTACAGATATGAAATATTCTAATGTTACATTTAATGAAAATGATGGTTTAATTGTTGAAATTGAAAATGGCAGTTACATGCCTGCAAATCGCTTAAGTGTGGGCACAATTGACCAATTATATTTGGCACTAAGATTATCAATGACAGATGAACTTTCAGATGAAAAGGTACCAATTATGCTCGACGAAACCTTCGCATACTTCGATGATGAAAGATTGGCAAATATTTTGAAATTTTTGAATAAAAATTTTAAAAACAGACAAATTTTAATTTTTACATGTTCATTACGTGAAAAAGAGCTTTTTGGAAAAAATGATATAAATTTTAATTTCGTGGAATTATAAATAAAGTATACGCTTGTAAATTCTGGAAAAATATTGTATAATTTTTAAATGATATAATTTTTTTAAATTTTATATTAATAATTTATAAATAAGGAGTTTTAAAAATGTTTGAAAAATTAGAGGCAGTTGAAAAAAGATATGAGGAATTAACACAATTAATTAGTGACCAAGATATAATTGCAAATCAAAACGAATGGCAAAAATATATGAAAGAGCATGCAAGCATTGAAGATGTTGTATTAAAATTCAGAGAATATAAAAAAGTAAAAAGCGAAATGGATGAAGCAGAAGAATTATTAAAAGACCCGGAAATGAAAGAACTTGCAGAAGCTGAATATTATGAAGATAAAGAAAAACTTGAAAAAATTGAAGAAGAATTAAAAATATTATTAATACCAAAAGACCCAGATGATGATAAAAATATCATTTGTGAAATAAGAGCTGGTGCAGGTGGAGAAGAAGCAGCATTATTTGCTGGTACATTATACAGAATGTATTGTATGTATGCAGAAAGAAAACACTGGAAGGTTGATGTATTAAATGAAAATGAAACAGGACTTGGTGGATACAAAGAAATTACTTTTATGATTACTGGAAAGGGTGTATATAGTAGACTTAAATTTGAAAGTGGAGTTCACAGAGTACAAAGAGTTCCAGAAACAGAAAGTAGTGGTAGAATACATACATCAACAGCAACAGTCGCAGTATTGCCAGTTGTTGAAGATGTTGAAGTTCATATTAATCCAGCAGATATAAAAATGGAAGTTTTCCGTTCATCAGGAGCTGGAGGACAACACATAAATAAAACATCATCTGCAGTAAGACTTATACATGAACCAACAGGAATTGTTGTAGAATGCCAAACTGAAAGATCTCAATTCCAAAATAGAGATAATGCAATGAGAATGTTAAGAACTAAAATTTATGAAATGGAAAAATCAAAACAAGATAGTGAACTTGCAAATGAAAGAAAGTCACAAGTTGGTTCAGGAGATAGAAGTGAAAAAATTAGAACATATAATTATCCACAAGGCAGAATAACAGACCATAGAATTGGAATGAGTATTTATCAAATGGAAAATTTCTTAAATGGGGATTTAGATGAAATGATAGACAACTTAATCGCAGCAGATAGGGCAGAGAGACTAAAAGGAGACGAAGAATAAAAATATCTTAACTTGAAATAATAAATTAAAGAAATAAGCTAAGAAGGAAATAAATTATGTATGATTTAATTATTATAGGAGCAGGTCCTGCTGGACTTACAGCAGCATTGTATGCTTTAAGGGCAAATAAAAAAGTATTATTATTAGATGCACAAGGCTATGGTGGTCAAATTATAAATGCAGGTCAAATTGAAAATTATCCAGGAATACCTAATATTTCTGGATTTGATTTTGCTACTAATTTATATAAGCAAGTAAAAAATTTAGGCGTAGAACTTAAAATAGAAAAAGTTATTAAGATAGATGAAAATAAAAAAGTAATAACTAATAAAAATGAATATGGAGCAAAAGCTATTATAATTGCAACAGGTGCTAGACACAGAAAATTGAACTTAGATAATGAGGAAGAATTTGCTGGAAAAGGAATTTCATATTGTGCAACGTGTGATGGAAATTTTTATAAAGGAAAAATAGTTGCGGTTGTAGGTGGCGGAAATACAGCACTTGAAGATGCAGTATATTTATCAAATATTGCAAAAAAAATATATGTAATTCATAGAAGAGCAGAATTTAGGGGAGAAGCTAGATATTTTGAAGAGTTAAAGAAAAAAGAAAATGTTGAATTCATTTTAAACTCAAAAATTCAAAAAATAAATGGTGAAGAATCATTAAAAAGTGTCGATATAATTGATAATAATGGAAATCTAAATACAATTGAAATAAATGGATTGTTTGTTGCAATTGGACAAGTACCAGAAAATGAAATATTTTCAAATGTTGTTAAGATTGATAATGCAGGATATATAGAATCTGATGACGGAGTTCATACTTCAACACAGGGAATTTATGTTGCTGGGGATACAAGAAATAAACAAATTAGACAATTGGTAACAGCAGCTAGTGATGGTGCAATTTCTGCAACTGTTGCTATTAGTGAGATTTGTATTTTATTGTGAAAGGTAATATAATATAATTGTAGTATTTCAAAAAGCCTTGTATGACATCTAAGGAGGAGACTATGAAAGAAAATACAACAATATTGCTTGGGATTTCAATCATGATATTCATGATTGTTCATCTACAAGAGAGTGAAACACTTGCAAAAAATAAGAGAAATATGTTGACACGGGTTTGTGAAATAATTATTCTGGAGATATGCCTTGAAGCAATATCAAATTTGTTTTTGAGTGATAGACCAAACTTCCCTGAAATAATTATTTTAAAGAAAATCATAAAAATTGTGGAGTATTCTATTGCTCCAATAGTGCCAAT
>CACWHO010000005.1 GCA_902760765.1 uncultured Eubacteriales bacterium
TATTTGTAAGGACCATGTCCAAATAATGTTCCCCATACAAATCTTCTTGCTGGAATTCTATATACTCCTGATTTTGGCGTGGCAGTTCCAATTGAACAAGTCATTGCTTTTAATGGTGTTCTTATTCCTGATTCATTTTTATAAATTGTTACAACATTACATTGGTTATTAACTTTTATATAATATTTGCTATCATTAAAATTTTGATTTTTATTTTTTTCTGCTTCTTTCTGTTCTGTTACCTTTTCATTTTGAAGTGAGTCTAATGGAACATCATTTGTTACAATTTCATTTTCTATAATTTCATTTGAAATTACATTTTCTTCTATTACTTCATTGTCGTTTTCAATAGTATTTTCTAGGCTTGAAACCTCTAAATTTTCTTCCTTTTTAAGATTATATTTGATAAAAAGTACTGAAACTATCGCTATAATAATTGCTACAATAACAATTGTGTTGCGCTTATTTTTATCTAATTTAAATTTTCTTTTTTTCATATTATTCTTCCTTTTTTTATATTCTTTTTAATTATATAATTATATCTATTAAAAATCAACAAAAAAACACTAAAAAAATATACTAAATTCTGGAAGTATAATTTTAAAAGTGTTAGGAAGAGTGTTAGGAAAAACCCATTTTTTAAAAAATATGAGCTCCAAGGAATCTTACAAACCCTTGAAGCTCTATGTGGTGCCAACGACGTAGACATTTACAACTCGCCTTGGCTCTCTTGGACGTTGATATAAAAATCAATCAATTTAATAGAATTATAACATACTTCTATTAAATTGCAACACTTTTTAAAAAATTTTATAAATCTGATTATTCCACCTATTTTATCTCTACATCAATATCCTTAACAGCTTTTAAATCTTTTATATCCATATTTTTAATTGCAAATTTTATCATACTATTAACAATATAATTATAAGATTTTTTATTCTTTTTTGAGAGTTTACTAATTATTTCAAAATCATCTTCATCAACTCTTATTGAAAAAGGAACTTTATTTATACCATTTGGAACTTTAAAAGCCATAATTACACCACCTTTTAAACTATTTTTTAAATATATTAATATTCTATATTTTGGTGATTGATAAGTATAGTTTATAAAATAAACCATAAATCAAACTATAAAAAGTATTGACTTAAAATTTGTATTATTATATAATTTAAAACATAGAAATATAGGAAATATAAAATGAAATAATAAACTTATTAAAAACTATTAACTATGGTTATTTAAACTGTTTTTTTGTATTTAATTTTATAAATATATTTAATATAAACTTACATAAGAAAAAGGAGGATTTTTAAAATATGAAAGAGAAGAAAAATAGGAACTTGCATACGGTATTTTACCGCATGTTGCTAATCCAGCCGCTGTTGATATCATATTTTGTTCTGCAATTCCCATATCAAAAAATCTATTTGGAAATTCTTTTGCAAATATTTGTGTTTTTGTTGCTGATGATAAATCTGCATCTAATACAACTACTTTTTCATTTTCTTTTCCTAATTCCATTAAAGCTTCTCCATAACTTTGTCTCGTTGCCTTTTTCTCTTCTATATTCATATTATCCCTCTTTTTCTATTCATTATATTTGTCTTATATGTTCATACTCTTTCTTTGTTAATTTTAATAATATTTTATTAAAATTAATTTTTCCTTTATTTACTATATTATTCTTTCTTTTTTGTTTTATTTTATAAAATTTTATGTTTTCTTCTCTTTTTTGAAATTTCATACTATTTAAAGTATCATATAATTCTTTACATTGATGTATTGGATTTCTTGAAACTTTATCTCCTTTATCAACTTTTACATTATATATTCTTATCTTATCTGATTGTATTCCTTCATTTGCTATAAAAATCAATTTATTGTTTTTATTAAATCTTTGTAAAAATTCTAATAAAGATTGATAGTTTTTTTCTATATTTTCAAGTTCTTCTTTTCCTCTTTCATCTGAAATATATCTTATGCAAATTGTTGGCATTTCCAAATTTTTGTAAAATTTTTCTATTCGCCTTCTATATTTCTCTTTTACTTTTGGCAGTTGCTTTTCTAAACTAGTATATCTATCAAAATCATGCACAAATGTAATTCCATATTTTGTATCTCTATAAAGACTCTTCTTTTCTTTATATTGATATAAGTTTTCATACTCCATAAATCCTTCAAATCTTGTAAATATTGCTTGTTCAACACCTGTATAATCTGATATACACCAGTCAAAAGGATAAGAACAATTTCGTAATCCCATTTCTTCTAATTCTAATGCTATTGAACAAAAATATCCTAAAGATACAAAATTAGAATATATTTTTGCATTATTGGGTTCTACAGTCCTAGACATCTATATTTTTCTCCTTTAACAACTACCTATTATTCCAGCTTCATTTCCTAAAGCTGCTGGAACTATTACCAATTCTTTTCTATCATTAAATAAATAACCTTTTTCAATTATATTATCTTTTAATTTTTCTAGCAATACATCTGAAAAATAAACAAAGCTTCCTCCAATGCCTACTGCCTCTGGTTCAAAAATATTTACTAAATTTGATATTCCTATACTTAAATATTCTATAAATTCATCTACTATCTTTTTTATTTTTTTATCTTGAGGATTTTTTCTCATCATATCAAGTAATTCTTGTCCTCTTGTAGTTTCGTCTAAGCCTAGTTCTTTTCTCAAATTATTTTTTAATGCTTTCATTGATGCATATCTTTCAAAGCAACCTTTTTTACCACACTTACATTCTATTCCATTTTTTTCGACTATTATATGTCCAAATTCACATCCTGGTAAATCCCCAGTATCTAATAATTCTCCATTTATAATAACTGCTCCGCCTATTCCTGTTCCTAATGTTAAAAATATACTTCTTTTATAATCTTTCAACGCTCCTATTTTTGCTTCTGCTAGTGCAGCGCATTTTGCATCATTTCTTATTTTTATTGGTAAGTCTATCTTTTTCTTTAGTCTTTCTACTATTTTATAGTTTTCTATACCTAAATTTACAGATTTTACTATTTCATTATTAATAACAGTACCTGGTACTGCTATTCCAATTTCGCTTATTTTATACTCTTTAGAAAATTCGTTTATGTTTTCTTCTATGTATTCTTCTATTGATTTTTTTATACTATTTTTTTCTTTTGCTAGTAATCTTTTTTCAACTTTTTCCACTATGCAATTTTTTTCATTTACAACTCCAATTGCTATGTGGCTTCCTCCTAAATCAATTCCTATTTTCATTTTTTCGTTCCTTTTCTTTTGTTTTTATTCTACTATATATATTTTATATTTTCAAGCAATTTTATAATTTTATTTTCAAAAAATATAATATTTATTTTTCCCCCTAACCAAACTTAATTATTTATTTTTTGTGTATTTTATTGTTACATAAACTTCCTTCTCAGTAGAACTAGAATATCCACTTCCGAACATAACCAATATTCCGTTTTCTCTTGCAGAAATTCCAGCAACATTTACTCCATCAATATGAGAATGAGGTAGTGGTTCAACTTGATTTCCATTATACCAAATACCATATAAATTAACTATATTACTACTTATAATATCTTCTGCTCCATAAGGTATAGTATAAATATTTCCTGTACTTTTTTATGAAGGGTCTTTTGATATAATTTTTTACCATCTAACCATGTTCCGATACTTTGTTCATTTGTTGAGTAATTATTCCCCACTCCTATCTTATTTTTTAATTAAGTATATTACTTAAAAAAAATATATTAAATTTTAAACAAAAACTTTAACAAGTATTTTCAAAAATTCAATATATTTTTTTTTATAAATTTATAAAAATTTCTATACTCCTGCTGCAGAGAACAAGAATCCACCCATATAAGTTTGAATACATGGTGCAAGAACAACCAAAACAAAGAATATCAAAACAACACCAACAATATGCATATGTGGAGATGTTTCATCAAAATGAATAGTCGCATTTGCTACTTTAAAAGTAGGAAGAATTTTAGCTAAAGAACTTATTTGTTCTCTATAAACATCTATCATTTTATATCTATATTCTTTTTCTTTATCTTTCCAAAAATCCATATCTCCAAGTTCAATAATTATTTCACAAGCTACATCATTTTGTGATTCAGATACTTTTTTGAAATAGTCATCAATTTTTCTATCTTTTTTTGTTTGCTTATTATTATATTCAAAGCGAACTTCTTCAAATTCATTTAAATATACTTGTTTAACATCATTTACTATATTGTCTGTTCCAACTACTGTAAATATAAGTTCTCTTTGATTATCGTAATCTCTTAAATTATGCTTATTAACTCTTGATAAATCATTTGCATTTTGAATAGCATTATTTGACAAAGATGTAGTTCCAGATTTATTTTCTTTAGCTATTTTTTTAGCTAATTTACTTTTGTTTTTATCACTCCCCAAGTGAAATGAATATGCTAATTCTTGCTCCATTAAAAGCACCTCCTTGAAATTACTTCGTAAGCGCAGGACTTTGGCTATTCCATAAGTCCTAACCCCCTAGGAGTTATGTCCAAGAACATAACTCGGGGGCTCTGCGAGGCAATAAATTTTCTCTCTACAAGAGATAAAATTTATCAAATTACCTCACACAAAATTTATATTGCTAACGCAAATATAAATTTGTATTCGCTAATTTGTTGTTGCAACATAGCTAAAAGTATAAGATATAGTTGCAACAATTATTCAGCTATTTCTTCGCTGTATTTTACTGGTTTTACGCCTATTTTTCTAGGTGTAGGCTCTTTCATATAGATTACGCTTGTATTTGTTTCATCTGGTATATAGTCAAATGCTGAATCTATATCTTGCATTTGGAATTTATCTTCTTCATTAATATAAAGTATTCCAAATTCATAGGTTGGCATTTTGCCTTCTGGATCTAGTTTATAATAATCTTTTAGAGGAAATACTCTAACAATTGCACTATTATCTTCAACAAAGTTAAAATAGAAACATTGTTTATCAACATAGTAAGTTGCCTCTGTAAAATGAACATCATAATATTGTCTTAATCTCATTATAATTTCACTAACTTCTTTCTCTGGTAAATAGTTACTAAATCTAACACTTCCTATTACATTACCTAATATCATAGGTTTATTAGTATCAATATAACCATTAGCATATAGCTCTTGGCAAGGTTTAGCAATTGAATCTCTAAAATTAATTTCATCTACTGTAATATCCGTTCCTATAAAAGAAAGCTTTATTTCATCAATATATTTCATTATAAGTTCAGATTGTTCTTTTCTTGTATAATCTTTCCAAGTTCTTGTTCTTTCTTGATATTCTTTATTTAGTTTAAGTTTATTAATACAATCAATATCTCGTTTTAATAATATATCTTGAGGTGTAAATCTTAATTCTTCGCTACACTCTGTGTTATTAAGTTCATTTTCTAATTCTTCAATAGCTTTTTCAACAATTTTTCTTTCATCGTTATATTCTTTAAGTTCAAATACGCCATTTATATATGCTTTCTTAATTCTATCTAATTTAGATTTTTGATTATTTATCTCTTTTTGTAATTGTTCTTTTGGTTCATCAAATTTTTGCTTTATCATAGGTAAGAAAAACTGATTTACAACAGAATCGTATTCTACTAATTCTTCAATAAAATTATTAAAATACTCATTTATTACATTTTCTTTAAATTGAATTTTACAATCATTGCAGTAATAGTAATAATAAACTTTACCATTTTTCTTTGTTGTAGCTTTACCGCCTAAAATGCGATTACATTTTGGACATTTTAGTTTTTGTAAGTATAGATATGTTAATGTTCTTTGATAACTTCTTGAATTTTTCTTTTTCTGTACTTGACAGTCTTCCCACATTTCTTTAGATACAATAGGCTCTACAACATTTTCATAATAAATTGGATTTTTAGTTCTTTTTCCATGAATAAAATCGCCTTTATATATTTCATTTTCAAGAATGGTTTGTATTGTAGAATCTCTCCAATTATCTTTTCCTAAAACTTTTTCCTCATTAAATAGATTACTTATTTTCTGATAAGAATATCCATCATAATAAAGTTCAAATATTCTAACTACAATGTCTTTAGTAGAATAATCTATTACTAGTTTTTTATCTTCGTGCTTATAGCCTAATGGAGCAATATGTGGAATATGTCCTGATTTTATTGCTCCAGCTAAACCTATTTTAGTTCTTTCACTTGTTCTTTCAATTTCATTTTGACTTACACTCATTAAAAGTCTTGAAATCATTTTACCATTAGCAGATGTAGTATTTATTTCATCATTAGCACAATCTAAGTAAGCGTC
Source organism: uncultured Eubacteriales bacterium (assembly GCA_902760765.1). Classification (GTDB taxonomy): domain Bacteria; phylum Bacillota; class Clostridia; order TANB77; family CAG-508; genus CAG-269. The sequence continues at coordinate 6,325 of CACWHO010000005.1, forward strand.
ATTTTCATCTAAAAATGTTATTAAATTTTCCCAATCATAAATACTTCTTGTTATTCTATCTAACTTTAAAGAAACAATAGTGTTAATTTTTTTAGATTTAATATCTTCTTTTAATCTTTCAAACTCTGGTCTATGATTACCAGTTTTAGCACTTATTCCAGCGTCTTGGTAATAATCAATAATCTCATAGCCTTTAAATTTACAAAAAGCTTCTAATCTTTCCTTTTGTTCTGGAAGACTAAAACCTTCACGAGCTTGGTCTTCAGTAGATACTCTCATATATAAACCACATTTTTTCTTTTCTTCACTCAATTCAAAAACCTCCATTTAACAAAAAAGAGACATCAAAAGTACAAACTAATTACTTTTAACATCTCTTAAAATTATTTATTTTAAAGAATAATTCGTCTAAAATCATAATTCAACTCCTAATATTTAACAAACTTTCCTGATTGTTTACATAAATATTATATCACAATTTTAAGAAATGTCAAATTTTTCCTATTTATAGAGCTTTTAGATAATTTTCTAGTTCTGATATTTTTATTTTTTTAGCTAGATTAGAAATATAAACATCATTAGAATAATTAAAAACTAGAAATGTAATATTTTTAATAATTACTCTATGAGGTTCAATGTATGAAAGATTAGTCTTTTTAATTTTTCTAATACTTCCATTAATAAATATTGGAGTAACCTTTGAAAACTCACATATAAATTCTAGTCTTTTCTTTAGACTTTCTTCAAATTGCAATTCTTCTTTAATTATCTTCATTTTTTGCACCATCCTTTCTTTTAAGATTGGATGACTTTTTTTGCATTAAAAAAAATCAACCATTTCTGATTGATTTCATATCTATCTGTTAGTTCGAACAGATACGTCATTGGTGCAGATAGCCGGAATCGAACCGGCACGGTATTGCTACCGCAGGATTTTAAGTCCTGTGCGTCTACCAGTTCCGCCATATCTGCATATATAATTTGAACTGGCTTTTTCATGAACAATACTAATTATAATATTAAGAGTAAAATTTGTCAATAACTTTAAACAAACTTTTTTCAAAAATGGTATAAATCTCCTGCAGCTTACATTTACCTTACAAAATTGCTTTTATATTTTCACTTTACAAAAAATAGGTGTAATAATTCAAATTAATTATTACACCTTTTTATTAAGCTATATTTTCAAATTGACTATTATATAGGTCTGCATAGAATCCACCTTTTTGCATCAATTGTTCATGATTTCCCTGTTCTATTATATTACCATTTTGCATTACTAAAATTAAATCTGCATTTTTTATTGTAGATAATCTATGTGCAATTATAAATGATGTTCTGCCTTTCATCAATTTATCCATAGCACTTTGCACCAATTCTTCTGTTCTTGTATCTACATTAGATGTTGCCTCATCTAAGATTAAAAATGGAGCATCTTTTATCATTCCTCTTGCAATTGTAAGTAATTGTCTTTGTCCAGCAGATATACTATCATTTTCTAAAACTTCTGAATTATATCCATTTGGTAATGTTCTTATAAAATGGTCTAATCCAACTTCTTTGCATACTTCTTTTATTTTTTCATCACTTACATTTTCTCTATTATAAGCTATATTTTCTTTGATTGTTCCACTAAACATCCAAGTATCTTGAAGTACCATTGTAAATAATTCGTGGATATTTTCTCTTGAAAGCTCTTTTGTTGATATACCATCAATTTTTATATCTCCAGAATTTATTTCATAAAATTTCATAAGTAGATTTACCATTGTTGTTTTTCCAGCTCCAGTAGGGCCAACTATTGCAATTTTTTGACCTGCTTTTGCTTTTGCAGTAAAGTTCTTTATTGTTGATTCATCTGTATCATCATATTGGAAAACTACATTATCAAATTCAATATCTCCTTTTACATTTTCTTTATTCAAAACTTTTGTAATTTCTTTTTGGTCTGACATTTCTTTTTCATCTAAAAATTCAAATACTCTTTCACTTGCTGCTGCTGTAGATTGAAGTGATGTAATACTTTGAGCTATTTGTGATAAAGGTGATGTAAATAATCTTACATAACTTATAAATGCAATTATAACTCCAAATGAAATTATATTATTCATTGTAAGAATTGCACCTACAACACAAACTGCTACATATCCAAAATTACCTATAAAGTTCATTATTGGCATCATAAGTCCTGATAGGAATTGGCTTTTACGATTAGCTTTAGCTACATTTTTATTATATATATCAAATTTTCTTTTTGATTCTCTTTTACCATTATATGCTTTTACAACATTTAAACCTGAATATATTTCTTCTATATGTCCATTTAAATTTCCTAATTCTTCTTGTCTTGCAGTAAAATATTTTTGTGAATTTTTTAAAATAAATGCCATACCAGTAAAACCAATCAAACTTGCCACAATAGCTGTTATAGCTAAAATCCAGTTTGTGTAAAACATCATTATAATTGTTCCTAAAAATAGTGTTACAGAACTTACTAATGAGCCTAATGACTGATTCATTGTTTGAGATATTGTGTCAACATCATTTGTTACTCTTGATAAAATATCACCTGATTGATGTTTATCAAAATATTTTAATGGTAATTTATTTATTTTGTTTGAAATTCTACTTCTTAAATCTTTGGCAAATTTATTTGATACATTTGCCATACAAACTGCTTGAATATATGTACATACAGCACTACATACATATAAAATAAGTAATAGCAAGCTTATATTTTTTATTGCTGTCAAATCCATATTACCCATTAAACCTTCTTGAATTTTATCTGTTACTTCAGATAATTTGTTAGGTGTAAAAATTGATAATACAGAGCCTGCTATTGCAAGTAAAATGGCTATTCCAATTAAGATTTTATAACCTTTTAATTCTTTAAACAATCTAGCTGTTGCTGTCTTAAAATCTTTAGCTTTTTCTCCATTCCCACGTGGCATTCCTGGTCCACCATGGACTCTTCTAGGGGCTCTTGTTTCGTTTTCTCTATTAGGCATCTTTTATTCCTCCTCTTGATATTTTTATTAAAAATTTATTAACTTTTTATTATGCATTTTCTAATTCTTCTTCTGATAACTGTGAAAGTGCAATCTGCTTATACACTTCGCAATTTTTTAATAATTCTTTATGTGTTCCTTCTCCAACTGTTTTTCCATTATCTAATACTATAATTTTGTCTGCATTCATTATAGTTCCAACTCTTTGAGCTACTATTAAACTTGTAGCATCTTTTGTATATTTTTTTAATTCTTTTCTTAATATACTATCTGTTTTATAATCTAATGCTGAAAAGCTATCATCAAAAATATATATTTCTGGGTCTCTTGCTATTGCTCTTGCTATTGCTATTCTTTGCTTTTGACCACCCGAAATATTTGTTCCTCCTGATGCAATATGTGAATCATATTTATCATCCATATTTTCTATGAACTCATCTGCTTGTGCAACTTTTGCTGATTCTACAATTTTTTTATCTGTTATAGTTTCTTTTCCATTTTCTCCATAAGCAATATTTGATTTTACATTTCCATTAAATATTACTGCTTTTTGTGGAATATAGGAAATTTTGTTATTTAATTCTTCTTCAGCATAATCTTTTACATTTATTCCATCTACTAAAATTTCTCCATCTGTTACATCATAAAATCTTGGAACTAAATTGACTAATGTTGATTTTCCGCTTCCTGTTGAACCTATAATTGCTACTGTTTCTCCTTTATTTGCTTTAAATGATATATTTTCTAGCAAATATTCATCAGCATCTGGATATTTAAATGATACATTTTTAAATTCTACAGTTCCTTTTTCTTGAGTTTTTATATTTTTCAATTTTCTTTCTTTTACACTAATTTCCTTATCTAAAACTTCATTTATACGATTTGCAGAAACTTGTGCTCTTGGAATCATCATAAATATCATTGCAAGCATTAAAAATGACATTATAACTTGCATTGCATAAGAGCTAAATACAACCATATCACTGAATAATGTTAATTTTTCTGGAATTTGTGCATCATTTATTAAATATGCCCCTATAAAATACACAGCGAGTGTTAAAGTATTCATTACAAAATACATTAAAGGTTGCATAACTGAAAATCTTGTTTGAGTAAATAATTGTTGATTTGTTAAATCATCATTTATTTTTTCAAACTTATCTTCTTGATATTTTTCTGCATTAAATGCTCTTACTACTCTAATTCCTGTTAAGTTCTCTCTTGTTACTCCATTTATTTTATCAGTTAATTTTTGAATTATTTTAAATCTTGGTACAACTAATGTTACTAGTAAACCAATTACAACTAATAATATAACTACTGCTGCACCTGTAACTGCACTCCATTGCCAGCTTTTATTTAATATCTTAGTAATTGCCCATACTGCTGTTATTGGTGCTTTTATTAAAAGTTGTAGTCCCATTGATATAAGCATTTCTATTTGTGTAACATCATTTGTTGTTCTTGTTATTAAACTACTTGTTGAAAATTCTTTAACTTCATGCATAGATAAATTTAGTACCTTATCAAATATTTTATCTCTTATTGTCATTGAAAAATCAGATGAAATATTTGATGTTAAATATCCTGTAAAAACTGCAGCGACCAAACTTCCTAATGCACATAATAACATATAGCCACCATTTTGTAGAATATCTGACATTTGGCTTCCTTCTGTTTGTACAAGTACAGTTATTTTAGACATATAATCTGGCATTTTTAAGTCTAACCATACTTGGAAAACAATTAAAATTACACTTAAAATTGCAAGTCCCCAGTCTTTTTTGTTAAATTGTTTGATTAGTTTTATCATATTATCATCCTTTCATTATTTATATATATGTGTTACCTCACAATGTGTTTATTTTTTTACTTTTAAGAATTGTATTTAAATTTATTTTATGCTTCCGTGCATAATAATTACATAAAAAATAGCACAAAAATTTATTTTAAATTTTTTTCCATTTTATCAATTATATTAAAAAATGTTTGTATTTCGTCTTCAGAAATATTTTTTGTTAATTCTTTTTCAATAATTTCAAATTTCTTTTTTTGTTTTTCAAATATTTCTCTAGTTTCCTTTTTTAGAATTATCTTTTTTGTTCTAGTATCGTTTTCATCAATAACTCTTTCAATAAGGCCATTTTTTTCCATAGTTTGTAAGACCCCAGAAACAGTAGCTCTTTTGATTCCTAATACGTCTTCTAAATCTTTTTGATAAATGTCTTGGTCATTTTTAGATAAAATGTATTCCATTATTTGCATTTGAGTTGGTGTCGGTCTTGGCAATGATTCTATATTGCACTTTAAATCTGAATTATCTGCAAATATTTTTCTTGCAGTTAAACTCTCTAATTCCTTTATTTTTTTTAATACTCTTGCATTTTCCATAATTAATCACATTCTTTCTGGTGGTTTAAATTTTACTTAAAAATTTATTTTTTTAGTTATCACCTTAATTTTTGTTAGGCAACTTACGTTATTATAATTTATATTTGCATTTTTGTCAATACCCTTACAATTTTTTATTTTGAATTTTATTTTAAAATATTAAAACTATTTTTAAGTTTGAACTATTCTATTAAATCTCTAAAAATTTGCTTTTTTCCAATATTTGTGTTATAATTTAATTATGTAAATATTATTTTTCTAGGCTAGAAAGAAGGCATTATGGAAATATTAGATTGTCAATACATTGAATCTCAACGGCAAGTTATTTTTCGAAATAGCTATGAAAAAAGAAGAGCATTGGAAAGGAAGGGCTTTAAAGTAGGCCATGAAAACTACGGTGATAATACCGTTATTATGGTAAAGCCTGCCCAGGTTCTTGCAGAAGTTGCAGATTATACTGGAAATGTGTATAATCTGGACCTGCGGGGTCCTATATGCAAGTACTACAATTATCAGAGATTGACAAAAAAACGCTATACAAATTTTATCAATGATTACAAAAATAATCTAGTTCGAATTGAAGAAAATGATTATGGCGAAATAATCATTTTAAGTTGGTTTGAAGAAGCCTAGAAAAAAGGAGGTAGAAAATTTCTACCTCCTAATTTTTATCTAAATTTATTTTACTATCATAAGATTTGCAAATTAGACAATCTCTACAATATTCTGTATATAAATTTGTATATTACTCTCTAAAGAAAATAACTAATTATTATCGTTGTTTTCTCCATCAAATGGAATAAATTTATTAACAATACTTTGTTGTTCTACACCTTCTGCTCTAAATGTCATAAATGATGTATTTATTTTGTTATCAATTTGTTGTTCTACTTCTTCTTGATTTGCATGTTCTGCTAAAACTAATTCACTTATTAGAATTTGTTTTGCATTATTAAGCATTTTCTTTTCACCTGTAGAAAGTCCTTTTTCTTTTTGTTTAAAGCTTAAATTTCTAACAACATCAGCTACTTGATATATGTCTCCTGTTTTCATTTTGTCCATATTATCTCTGTACCTTTTGTTCCAATTTTTTTCCATTTCTGTTTCATCTTGGCTAAGTACATTAAACACTTTTTCTGCTGATTGTTTATCAATAATGTTTCTTACACCTACATCTTCTGCCTTTGCTGTTGGTATCATAACTTTTACATTACTTGGCATTTTTAATATATAATATGATTGTTTCTCTCCTAATATATCTTTTTCTTCAATTGCAGCTATTGTTCCTGCACCGTGCATTGGGTAAACTACTTTATCTCCTACATTAAACATGTAAGTCACTCCTCTCATGATTTTTTCAGCAAAAATAAGATAAAGTTATGTATACAATAAATAACTTTACTGGATTTTTTAACCATATTTATTATACAACAAAAAACAAAAAAAGTCAAAGGATTTATTTTGACTTTTTATGTTGTTTTTATATAAAATACTATATTTTCAAGCATTTCAAGACTTAATATTTTTATTTGTAAAAATTTGATTCAATTTTTATTTTGTATTTGTTGAACCAAATCCTCCTGTTCTTTCTCCTTCTGCTGAGTCATCATCTGTAATTAGATATTTTTGGAATACAGCTTGTCCTATTGCATCCCCTTTTTTTACTATAATATCTTCTTCTTTTATATTATAAAACGCAAACATTATATGTCCGTCATTGTCTGGATTTCCATAATAATCTTTATCTATAACTCCAACACTATTTGCTAATATTAATCCTTTTTTCTTTGGGTTTGAGCTTCTATTGTATAGCATTAAAACTTCATCATCTTGCATATATGCTTTTATACCTGTTTTTACAAGTGTTGGTGCCATTCCTTTTTTAAAGCTTGGAATGATTGTATCTTCTGCTGCTTCTATATCATATCCTGCTGAAAATTTTGTTTTTCTAATTGGTAAATTTATATTTTTGTCTTCGAATCCTTTTGCTATTTCAAATCCTCTTAATTTTTCCATTTTTATCCCTCCATATATTTCTATCTTCTTTCTAATTTTTTCACATATAATTTATATTGTCAAGATATTAAATATAAAAAAACTGGTAAAAAATTACCAGTTAAAATTTATGCTCTTGCTTCTACAATAAGCTTAATTCCTGTTCTATCTTCGCCTTCAACTTCTACTTCAGCAAATGCAGGTATACATACTAAATCAACTCCTGATGGTGCTACAAATCCTCTTGCTATTGCCACAGCTTTTACAGCTTGATTAAGTGCTCCTGCTCCTATTGCTTGCATTTCTGCTTTACTTGATTCTTTTACTAATCCAGCGATTGCACCTGCCACTGAATTAGGATTTGATTTTGATGAAATTTTTAAAATTTCCATTATCTTTTGCCTCCTAATATTAATTTATTTTTTGTTGCAACTTTTATGTTCTTATTCTATAATATCTGGAAAAATTTGTAAATAGTTTTCTGGAAATTTCTGTAAAAACTCATCGCAATAAAGTTTATTTTTCGACAATAATATTTGTTATAATTCAGTATATTTCAAAGATTCTAAAATAACTATTTTATTCGCATAAATCTATCTAGCCACAAAATTAAAAGCAATTTTATAAAAATCATTATTTGCCCAAATATATTCTTTTTATTGATTTTGCTTTTAATGTTTCATCATCTATATCAAATACAACGCCATTAAAAATGCAATCACCTTCTGCTACTTTGTATTTTTCAGGAAGTGTTGTTTCAAATCTTTTTATTGATGCACTAATATCCATGCCGATAACAGAATTTTTAGGTCCTGTCATTCCTATATCTGTTATATATGCTGTTCCTTTTGGTAGAATCTGCTCATCTGCTGTTTGTACATGTGTATGTGTTCCAAAAATACATGTTACTTCTCCATCTAAATAATGTGCAAAAGCAATTTTTTCTGCCGTTGCTTCTGCATGAAAGTCAATTACTATTATATCAACATTATTTTTAATTTTTTCTACTATTTTTTTTGCTTTTAAAAATGGATTTTCTGTTAATACATTTATATCAACTCTCCCCATTAAATTTATAACAGCAATTTTTTTATTTTTACAATTAAATATATTATATCCTTTTCCAACAACGCCTTCTGGATAGTTTGCTGGTCTAATTATCTTTGGATTATTTATAATTTTAAATATTTCCTTTTTTCCCCAAGTGTGATTTCCCATTGTTACAACATTTGCACCAAGTGAGATAATATCATTAAATATTTTTTCTGTTATTCCCATACCATCTGCTGAATTTTCTCCATTTACTATAATAAAATCTATATTCTCTTGTTCTTTTATTGTTTTTAATTTTGATTTTAATTCATTAACACCATCCTTCCAATTTTATTTTTACCTTTATAATAATACTATAAAATAAAAAAGATTACAAGAGTTTTAGCTCTCATAGTCTTCTCTTGTTTAATTATTAATTATTTATTGAATAATTAATAAGAAAAAAAGTATTTTTTTAAATTATTATAGAGTTAGTGAGGATCGTTCAAAAATTCTCAAAAGTTTGAAAAACTTTTGTAAGAATTTTTAGAATGAGGAACTCTATAAAATTAAAAAAAATACTTTTTTTCTTAATAGTCATTCTATTAACTATTATAAAAATTTAAAAAGTTGATTATTTTGCATAATCAACTTTTCTTATTTCTCTTATAACATTAACTTTGATTTGTCCAGGATAATCCATTTCGTTTTCAATCTTATTTGCAACATCTCTTGCCAAAATTGTCATTTGGTCATCATTTATTTTGTCTGGTTTAACAATAATTCTAATTTCACGACCTGCCTGAATTGCATAAGATTTTTCAACTCCATCAAATGAATCTGCAATTTCTTCCAAGTTTTGTAATCTTTTAATATATGCCTCTAATGTTTCTCTTCTTGCACCTGGTCTTGATGCACTAATTGCATCTGCAGCTTGTACTAAAACAGCTTCAAGTGTTTGTGGTTCAACATCTTCATGATGTGCTTCAACTGCATTTATTACTAATGGATTTTCTTTATATTTTTTAAGAATTTCAACACCAATTTCAACATGTGTTCCTTCCATATCATGGTCTAGTGCTTTTCCAATATCATGTAATAAACCTGCACGTCTTGCAAGATTTGAATCTAATCCAAGTTCTTCTGCCATTATTCTTGCTAAATGTGAAACTTCTATTGAATGGTTTAAAACATTTTGTCCATAACTTGTCCTGTATTTTAGTTTACCAAGGATTTTGATTAAATCTGGGTGTAATCCATTTACACCTGTTTCTAAAGCTGCTCTTTCTCCTTCTTCCTTAATTGTTTCTTCTAGTTCTTGCTTTGCCTTTTCAACTACTTCTTCAATTTTAGCTGGATGAATTCTTCCATCTTCAATTAATTTTTCCAAGGCAATTCTTGCAACTTCCCTTCTCAATGGGTCAAATCCTGATAAAACAACTGCTTCTGGTGTATCATCTATTATTAAATCTACTCCTGTTAATGTTTCTAATGCTTTTATGTTTCTACCTTCTCTACCAATAATTCTTCCTTTCATTTCTTCATTTGGAAGTGAAACAATAGATACTGTAGTTTCTTGAGAATGGTCTGCTGCACATTTTTGAATTGTGTAAGTTAACAATTCTCTAGCATTTTTCTTAACTTCATCTTTGGCTCTTTCGTTTGCTTCTCTAATTATTGCTGCCTTTTCTGCTGTAACATCTTTTTCAACTTCCTTTAAAAGCATGTCTCTTGCTTGTTCTCTTGATAGTGCAGCAATTTTTTGTAGTTGTTGAATTTGCTCTTCATGTATTTTTTCAATGTCTTGTTTTTGTTCTTCTAATTCTTTTGTCCTTAATTCTAAATCTTCTTCCTTTTTGTCATAACTTTCTGAACGCCTTTCCAAATTTTCTTCTTTTTGAATAAGTCTCGCTTCTTGTTTTTGTACTTCGCCTCTTCTTTCTTTAATCTCTTGATCTAATTCATTTCTACTATTTACAATTTCTTCTTTTGCTTCAATTATTTTTGATTTCTTTAAATTTTCAGCTTCTATCTGAGCCATATTAACAATTTTTTTGGCTTCTGCTTCAGCACCATTTATTTTAGATTCTGCAACTTTTTTTCTATAAGCAACTCCTATTACTGCACCTATTGCAAGTGAGATTAAGATAGCGGCGATCATGATTCCCATATTCATATGAATCTACACCTCTTTCTTATTAAATTTTCAATGTTCGAATAAAATATATATAAACTTGAAAATAATCAATATATTTTTTTCAACCTATTATATTTTATCTTTAAAATCTAAAACTGTCAAGAGGTTTTGTAGAGTAAATTAAACATATATGTTACATTCTATTTTAAATAGTTATTTGGATTAACATATGATGAATCTTTTAAAATTTCAAAATGTAAATGTGGCTCATCAGCAATTTCAAATGATGCTGTATTTCCAACTGTTCCAAGTGATTGACCTTTCTGAACTTTTTCACCTTCAACAACAAATTCTGAAGTTAATAAATTTGAATATACTGTTTCAAATCCATTTGTATGTTCAACAATAATTGTTAATCCAAATCTTGGGTCATTTTTTATTGTCTTTACAGTTCCCGCTTCTGCTGCTTTTACAACTGTTGTTTTATCTGCCTTTATATCGATTCCTGTATGTGTTGTCCATTCTTGTAAAGTATCTGAATAAATTAAATTATCAACTGAAAAATCTCTAACAATATCGCCTTCTACTGGTTTTTCAAAACTTAGTAAAGTAGTTTCTTCTTCTTTTTGATTGTCTTCAATATTGTTTTGAGTTTTGCTTTCTTTTGAATTACTAGTTGTTGATGGAACTACATTTTGTGTTGATAATGTTTTATTTTGGCTGGTGCTTTTCTTTGTTTTGTTATTTGTTGTTGTGTTTGTTGAATCATTTTTTAGTTCATTTTTTGATTCTTCAACGCTCTTTCCTATTTCTACTCCTGTCATTGCTGTATTTTCATTATCATTAGAAGTATTTAGCATTCCGGTAATTTGTTCATCTGTTAACATTCCTTTCTTTGCATCACTATTTACTTTTTTACTATATAGCAAAATTCCAGCAATAATCACAATTACAACTGCAATACTAATACATGAATATTTTATAATTTTTTTATTAACATCCTCATTTTGATTATTTCTTCTTACATTTCTTCTCATAAAATCCTCCTCAAATAATTAATTTTATATTACAATTATTTCCGGATTTTATAAATTTATACAATAAATAATAATGCAGTAATATAACAAATCAGAAAAAGATGTTTTTTAAATTTATTATAGAGTTCCTCATTCTAAAAATTCTTGCAAAAGTTTTTCAAACTTTTGAGAATTTTT
>CACWHO010000006.1 GCA_902760765.1 uncultured Eubacteriales bacterium
ATTTATCTCCAAGTGTTAATCCTAATATTACAGCTGAATTTTCTCCATCTAGTATTTTATTCATATTATTTTTTATTTTTATTCTAATCTGGTTTATAAATAATAAAACTAAATTTATTTTTTTATAATTAATATGTTTTAAATTTTCTACTTTCACTGTTCCATAAATTCCTAATTGTTTCAAATATGCAGAATTATCAAATCCTTTATAATTTCTTCGTTTTTCCGGCATAATATATTTACCAACAAACTCTATTTTTTCCCCATATTGTAAATCAGCCTTTTTGTCCACTATTATATATAATTTGATTCTGTGATTTTTAAATTTTGCTTTTACAATATATTTATTTGTATATTTTCCCTCAATTTTGTTACTTACTACAATACCTGTTAAGCTTATACTTTCTTTAGAAGAAAATGTATTATATATATTTTTGTAAAATGCATTTTTAATTAAAACAATTGAATTAGAAATAATAGAAATTATTATTATTAAAATAATAACATTTTTTGATAAAAAAATCTTGATATATCTATAATACCTTTTGAATGAAAATAATTTGAATTTCTTTTTATGTTTTATAATCTTGTTTAAAATAAAATATATTGCAACTAATGGCAAATATAAAAGGACTATACTATTTTTAAAGTATAGTCCCACAATTATACCTATAATATATCCAATAGTTGCAACAAAAATCGGTCTTTTCAATATAATCTCCTTATATTACAAGCTATTTTACTCTTTTTGCTCCAACATAATTTGTTTTATAATATCCTGTAGATAAAGAGTCTATTCTAACTCCTTGACTCCTATTTGCAGCATGTATAAACGAGTTCCCTCCAACATAAATACCAACATGTGATATTCCTGATTTTCCAAACATTACTAAATCTCCAGCCTGTAGACTTGTAACTTTAGTTCCATTTTGATATTGACCAGCTGCAGTTCTGTTTAAAGATACACCAAAATGTTTATATACATATTGTGTAAATCCTGAACAGTCAAAACCTGCAGGTGATGAGCCACCATACACATATTTATAACCTAAAAACTGTTTAGCATATGCTACAACAGAATTTCCGTTACCAGATTGAGTACTACTTGCTGTTGCACTTGTTGTTTTATTTGTTGTATTTACTGTACTTGCTGTATTTGTTGTTTTAGTTGTTTGTTTATTGTTTGTTGAAGTTGTTGTGCTTGTTGTTTTTTTAGTACTTGTAGTTGTTTTTGTTGTACTACTAGTACTTTTTCTTTGAAGTAATCCACTTCTTGAAGTTGCTGTGCTTGCATTTGTTGTTTGTTCATTTTGTTCACTATTTGTTTTTTCTTCTTTTGTAGAGCTTAAAGTATATTCTGTATTTTCACCATTAGCAATTTTACAAATAATCCATCCTTGTTTTCCATCTGTTGTTTTTATTTTTGCCCAAGAACCTAAAATTTCTGTAACCTCTACTTCTGTATCTTTTGTAATATCTCCTAACTCTATTGCACTAATAAGTGGTATAACTTTTAATTTTACGTCTTTAGTTACGAAATATTTTCCTAACTTAATTGTGTCTTTCCCAGTTGTATTTGATTCATTACTTGAATCATTATTTTGTGTTGATATTGTATTTTCTGTTATTTTTGAATCATTTACTACATTTTCAGTATTATTTGAATTTTCTGTTGTATTTTCAACATTATTAACTGATTCTGTTGCCTTATCAACAATAACAAGGTCTTTTCTTACATACCCTGTTAAATCATTATATTTAATTTTATACCATCCGTCTGTTTCATCTAGAATTTCTATACTAACATTTGCCTCAGCAATTGCTAAAACATCTGAATTTGTGTTAGCTTCTCTTCTTATTCTTGCTGTTTCACTACCAATTTTTCCAGTATTAGTTGCTAAACTTATATTAATAAAAAGTGTGCTACAAAGTGCAATAATCATTATCATAAGTAAGATGCTTTTCATATTCAGTTTTACTTTCATTTTTTACTCCTTATATATATTATTCAAAATATGAACAACAATGTGCACTTTTAATTATACTATTTTTTATTATATTTGTCAAATATTCTTATCTATTGGTGGTAATAGTTGCTTTTTTCTTGAAACAACACCCTCTAAAAATACTCTATTATTTTCTAATTTTTTGCCAAATGCTTTTTCAATTACATTTGCTTTCTCTCCTAATGCAATTATTTCTGAGTTACTATTTAATATATCTGTAATTGCTAAAACAAATAAGCTTAATCCTTTTTCTTTAATAGTATTATTTATAGCATTTTCAAGCTTTTCTTGTCTTTTTAAAACATCATCTATACTAACTGTATTTACTTGTGCTATAACAAATTTTACTCCATTTTTGTCTAGACTTTTAGCATCCAAATTTATTAATTGTTCTTCTGAAAAATCATCTAAATCTGTTCCAGCTTTTAATAAATCTAATCCATATTTTTGAATATCAATACCTGCAATTTTTGCAAGTTCATTTAATGCTTTTATATCGTGTTCTGTTGTTGTTGGAGATTTTAATAATAATGTATCTGATATAATTGCACTTGCCATTAATACAGCTTCTGTTTTTTCAATTTCTATATTTTTCTCTACGAATTCTTCATATAAAATTGTTGAAGTACAACCAAATGGTTTTGCTGTATAATATAATGGTTCTGATGTTTCAAAATTTGAGATTCTATGATGGTCAACAACTTCTAGTATTTTTGCATTTTCTATTCCTTGAACACTTTGATTAAATTCATTGTGGTCAACCATTATAACTTCTTGTCCTTCTTCAACACTTTCAATTAATTCTGGTGCTTTTAGTCCTAAATAATCTAAAGCATATTTTGTTTCTTTATTTATTTCTCCAAGTCTAAATGCTTTGCAGTTTTTGCATCCTTGTTTTTTGTTTAATATTTCTTTTACTAAACTTGAGCATATTGAATCCGTATCAGGATTTTTATGTCCAAATATTAAAACTTCATTTTCCATTTTTAATCACATTTCCTTTCTAATTTTTAATTTCTAAATTTAGTTTGGGAAATAATTAAATTATTTTTCAAACTCTACTCGTGTATTTCAAACATATCCTTACCCTCTCCACAAACTGGGCAAACCCAATTTTCTGGTAAGTCATCAAATTTTGTACCCTTAGGTATTCCAGCTTTTTCATTTCCGAATTTTGGATTATAAATATATTTGCATTGTGTACATTCATATAATTCATTTCCAGTTCTTTCTACAGAGAAGTTCTTGAATCCAGCTATAATTGCTACAATTACAATTAATAGAAATGATAATGCTTTCCATATTCCACTATCACATAAAATTATTGCAAAAAGACCAAATGTTGCACTAATTCCATATAAAATTAGAACTGCTTGTTTTTGGCTAAATCCTTTTGCAACTAATCTATGATGTAAATGTCCTTTATCTGCTTTAAATACTGCTTTAATTGATTTTCCTTTTATTAATCTTCTAATAATTGCCCAAATAGTATCAAATATAGGCAATCCTAAAACTATTAAAGGTAAAACAATAACAGCTGCTGTATATGTTTTAGCACTTCCTAATATTGAGATTACAGAAAGCGAAAAACCTAAAAAGTTTGAACCTGTATCTCCTAAAAATGTTTTTGCTGGTGTAAAGTTAAATGGTAAAAATCCAACTAGTGCACCTGCAAGTGCAGTAATTAAAACTATTGATATAAGTGATGAGCCATTTAAAACAAAAATTATAAGTAAAGATACTGCTGATATTACTGAAATACCAGATGATAATCCATCTAAACCATCAATTAAATTAATTGCATTTGTTACAATTACAATCCATGCCAATGTAATTATTATTGATGTTATTTCATTTATTTCTGGATAATTAAAAAAAGGTAAAGAAACCCCTTCAATTCTAATTCCAGATGCAATAACAAAAATTGCTCCAATAATTTGACCTGTTAATTTAGTTATAGGTTTAATATCTTTAATATCGTCAACAATACAAAAAGCAGAAATTACTAAAATTCCCATTAAAAATCCTAATAATTTTTTCCAATATTCTTGTACTCCAAATAAGTCAATAGAATGTTCAACACTTAATACTACTAATAAGTATATTGTAGAAACTAAAAAACCTAAGATAACTGCAGGCCCTCCAAATTTTGGGATTGCCCTTTTATGGGCTCTTCTTTCATCTTTTGGGACGTCAACTGCACCAATTTTTTTGGCAATTTTTATTGTATATGGTGTAGAAACAAATGTTACAACAAATGCAAGTATAAATGCTATTGCGATATTTCCCCACATATTTTATTCCTCCAAATTACTTCATATTGTTATTTTCTATTTCTTCTATCATCTTTAGTCTTTCTTCATATCTGCCACCTTTAAATTCTGCACCTATCCAATTTCTAACAATACAAATTGCTTCATTAGTAGTTAGGTAATCTCCTCCTAATGTTATTACATTTATATCATCATCAGCTTTTGCAAACTTTGCAGCTTCTTCGTTTGATATTGATGCTGCTCTTATTCCTTTAAATTTGTTTGCAACTACAGTCATTCCATAGCCAGATCTACATACAAGAATTCCCAATTCATATTTCCCAGATTGAACAGCCTCTGCAACCTTTTTTGCATAAATAGGATAATCTGTTCTTTCTTCACTAAAAGTTCCAAAATCTTTGTATTCAATTCCACTTTCATCAAAATATCTTTTTAATTCTTCTTTTAATTTATATCCGCCATGGTCTGCTCCAATAGCTATCATCATAATCACCTCTTTTGTAATAATACTTTTAAAATATTATCATAAAAAGCGGTTTTAGTCAATATTCGTTCTACTTATGATTTCTGAAATTTCATATATTAATTTTTGTTGCTGTGGGGTACATTTTTCAAGTATTTCACTAAATTCTTCTTTAAGATATTCTTTAGAACCCATATTGCTCCCTGTTAGTAAATAACCTGGTGAAACCTTTAAAACTTCTGCAATTTGCGTTAATCTATTTAAATTTATATGTGATGAGCCTCTTTCAACTCTACTTACAAATGCAACAGAGACATTAATTTTATCAGCTAAATCTTCTTGTTTTAATTCATTTTCTATTCTTAATTTTTTTATTCTGCTACCAATTACTCTATAATCTGGTGACATATAATCCCCTCTCTTTCCTGTATTGTTAATATATCACTTATAAGGTAATAAGTCAATTATTTTTTTGATTAATTTGTAAATATTTATTTTTTAATTTTATTAATTCTTTGGCAAAATTACTTGTTGATAAGTTTAATTTTTCTATTTCTAAATCTTGTATTTTTATGATTGTATATGAAAAATCAATTCTGTTTTCCCTAAATGTTACATATTTTATTTTGTTATTTTCTCTTTCTTCCCCAATATTCCAATTTTCATTTCCAACATATATAACAACAGGCACTATTATAGGATATTTTTCTGTTGGATTCGATTTTCTAACTCTCTCCATAATATCAATTACATTTTCAAACATTTTATATGAAATATTGTTGTCAATATCTTTTAATACTTTTATAAATATAAAAATATTTGTATCTTTTATTTTACAAACAACAGAATTTTCTATGTAAAAATTATTTTGATACACTACTTTGCTTTCACATTTAAAATTTAGAAAATCATTTAAAAATATTTTCATTTCTTCATCATTTTTTAAAATATCTCTTATAATATTGCTATCTTTTTTTCTATTATATACTACTTCCGTTTCCTTTAAAGTATTTCTATCACATTCCCCCATATAATCCATAAAGTCATTATATGAAAAATATACCATAAATTCTCCTTTCTTATTATTTTGCATTTACCAATTGGATTTCTTTAGATTTAAATTCATTATTGATTAAAAAATTATTTTATTAATTGAAAAAATATATTTTTATTAATGTTAACATAAAAGATTATGTATTTCAAGTGTTTCGACAAAGGTTCTAAATTTATGACATTTTTTTATTTTTTATAGTTATAATATAATATTTACTTTAGATAATATAAAAACTATTGATAAAATTATACTTCATTTTATCAATAGTTTCTCATTTCTTACATAAAAAAGCTATATACTCACTAAAGCGTTATTTCTATAACATTAACCAATCTATAGCATTTATTTTCCTTATTCCATCATAATCAGCATCTAAATCATCATCTAATGTTAAAATATATTTAGGGTAATTATCATTAATTTTTTTCAGTGGCATTAATTCTCTTTCCAAAATTTTATTGTCTAGTTCATTATTTTCCCTAATTGTTAATGCAACTTGATAATAAACTATTTCTTCTGGCTTTCTAGCTATAAAATCAACTTCTAAATCATCATATTTTCCAATAAATACTTCATAACCTCTTCTTAATAATTCAAGATAAACAATATTTTCTAAAATATGTCCCATATCTCTACCAGATTTTTGTCCTAACATATAATATCTAAGCCCAATATCAACTGCATAATATTTTTCTTGAGTTTTTAATATTTCTTTTCCTTTTATATCATATCTGTTTGCTTTATAAACTAGGTAACTATCCAATAATGCATCAACATACTTTGAAATTGTATTATATGATGAATTTTTTTCAATATCTTCTAGATTGTCACATATATTTTTTAAACTTGTTCTGTTCCCAATATTATCATATAAATATTTTATAACTTTTTCTAAAACAACTTTATCTGTTATTTCTTTTCTTTGCATTACATCTTTAAACAAAATTGTATTATATATTCCATCCAGAAACATATTTATATTATTAGGATTTGTTTTATATAAATCAATTGATTGAGGAAATGAACTATATCTTAAATAGTCTCTAAATTTTCTTGATAAATCAGTTTTATCTTCAAAAGCAGATACATATTCTTTAAATGATAATGGTAGCATTTTTATTTCTATATATCTTCCTGTAAGTAATGTTGCTAATTCAGAAGAAAACAAATATGCATTTGAGCCAGTTATATATAAATCAACATCTTTATTTATAAATAAACTATCTACTGTTTTTTCAAAATCTTTTACATTTTGTATTTCATCTAAAAACACATATGTTTTCTTTCCTTTTACCAATTTCTGTTTTATATATTCATACAATTTTTTTCTATCTTGTAATTCTTCATAATCAGAATTTTCAAAATTGATTGATATTATTTGACTTCTTTCAACTCCAGTTTTTAATAAATATTCTTGAAAAATTTCTAATAATGTTGATTTTCCACATCTTCTGATTCCTGTAATAACTTTTATTATTTGTTTATCTTTAAAATTCTTTAGTATAGATAAATAATCTTCCCTATTTATTTTTTCCATATTTAATTCATCCCCTTCTTAATACATAATTTGGCTGAAAAATAATATGTTTAGCTTTAAACTTCATTTTTATGACTATAATAATTATACTCTTATTTTATATTATAGTCAAGTTTTTTCAAAAATATGAAAAAACTTCTTAAAATCAAGAAGTTTTTTAAATTTGTAAATATTTTATTAATATATATTCTGTAAAAAGTGTAATAAGAAAGCTTAATCTATTGCTCCTGATTGCATTTTATAATTTTGTTTTTCTTCTTACATATTCATATAAAACAACTGCAGTACTTACTGCTGCATTTAAGCTTTCTGTTTTTCCAAGCATTGGTATTTTTATTTTAATATCTGCCATATCTTGTATTTCTTTTTCAACACCATTTGCTTCATTTCCAATTACAATAACTTTTTTATTTAAGTCAGCATCATATAAACTATTTTCTGTTTGTAATGAAGTAACTAAAATTTTAAATTTATGTTTTTTAATTTCTTTTAATGTTTCTTGTAAATTATCACACTCTATAATTCTAACCCTAAAAATTGCTCCCATTGTTGAGCGGATAACTTTAGGATTATAACAATCAGCCGTCCCTTTTGAAACCAATATTTGTGATAATCCAATACTATCTATAGTTCTTAAAATTGTACCCAAATTTCCAGGGTCTTGAATATCGTCTAATGCCACAATAATGTCACTATTATAGTCTATTTTATTATTATCAATTTTCCTATCTATAACAGCTAAAATACCTTGTGGTGCATTAACATCTGATATCAATTTAAATATATTTTCTGTAACATAAATACACTCATATTTTGCAATTTCATACATTAGATTTTTAGGAATAATCTCTGTTTTTAGGCAATTTTCACATATTACTATTTGTTTTATTTTTGCATTTTCTTCAATTGCTTCTTTTATTAATTTAATTCCTTCTACAATAAATTCGTTATTAATATCTCTATATTTCTTTTCTTTTAGTTTTCTAATGTTTTTAATTAACTCATTATCTTTACTTGAAATAATTTTCATAACATGACCTTTCTATTACAATATTGATGCATATGCCAAGGAACGTAATAAATTGCTTATATTACTAAATTTTAAACCATGTAAAGCATCAAATATTAGAAGTATTTTTTAAAAATTCAATAACTTCTTTTAAAATTTTCTTTTCATTTGAAGAATTTACATCTAGTGTAATCATTGGCTTTACACCAGGTGAAAATTTTATTTTTGTTTTATATTTTGTAATTAATTTTGGAATGTCAACATTAAATTTACTTTGCTCATATGTAAATAAAACGCCATCTTTAACACTAGAAATCTTAGTTATATATTGTGCTTTTGCCAAATATTTTATTCTTGCAATATCTAATAAGTTTTCTAATTCATCTGGCATATTTCCAAATCTATCTATAATTTCATCAACAACGTTTTGAATATCTTCTTCATTTTTGCAAAGAGCAATGTCTTGATATATTTCAATTTTTTGTGCTGAATCTTTTATAAATTCATCTGGAATATAACTTGATACATTTAAATCTATTTGTATGTCTATATCTTGTTCAACTTCTTTTCCTTGCATTTCTTTTATTACTTCATCTAATAAATTACAATATGTATCATATCCAACTTGTTCTAGATGACCTGATTGTATTTCTCCAAGTAAGCTTCCTGCTCCTCTTATTTCCATATCTCTCATTGCAATTTTAAATCCAGAGCCAAATTCAGTAAATTCTTTAATTGCTTTTAACCTTTTATCTGCTTCTTCTGAAAGCATTTTTTCTCTTTTATATGTTATATAAGCATATGCTTGCCTGTCTGACCTACCAACTCTACCTCTAATTTGATATAATGCTGCTAAACCGATTCTATCAGCATTTTCAACAATTATTGTATTTGCATTTGGTATATCAATTCCAGATTCCAAAATTGTTGTACATACTAAAACATTTGATTTTTTATCAATAAAATCTTGCATTATTCCTTCAATTTGATTACCTGTCATTTGTCCATGTGCATATACAACTTCCGCTTCTGGTACAAGTCTTGCAATTTCATCAGCCTTTTTTTGAATAGTATCAACCCTATTATAAATATAAAATACTTGGCCATCTCTTTCAAGTTCTTTTGTAATAGCTTCTTTTATAACTTCTTCATCATATTCTAACACATAGGTTTGTACTGGCTTTCTATTTTGTGGTGGTTCATAAATAACAGACATATCTCTTATTCCAACAATTGACATATGCATTGTTCTAGGAATTGGTGTTGCAGTCATTGTTAAAACATCGATATTTGCCTTGTATTCTTTTAATTTTTCTTTTGCTTTTACTCCAAATCTATGTTCCTCATCTACTATTAGTAAACCAAGGTCTTTAAATTCAATGTCTTTACTTAATAATCTATGTGTTCCAATTACAATATCAACTTCTCCAAGTTTTAATTTTTTTGCAACTTCTTTTTGATATTTAGTACTTTTAAAACGATTTAAGATTTCTACTTTTATTGGAAAATCTTTCATTCTTTCTTTAAATTCTTGATACTGTTGTTCAGCTAAAACTGTTGTTGGTACTAAATATGCAACTTGCTTTTGGTCCATTACAGCTTTAAATGCAGCTCTTATTGCAACTTCTGTTTTACCATATCCAACGTCTCCACAAAGTAATCTATCCATAGGTTTTGGACTTTCCATATCTTTTTTTACTTCTTCAATGCATCTTAATTGGTCATCTGTTTCTTGATATGGAAATTCGTCTTCAAATTGTTTTTGCCAAGGAGTATCTTTACTAAATGCAAATCCTTTTGCCTTTTCTCTTTTTGCATATAATTCTATAAGTTCTCTTGCAACAGCACGTAAATTATTTTTTACTTTTTCTTTTGTCCTTTGCCAATCTTTGCTTCCAATGCTATTTACAGGTGGTTTAATAACGTCTCCACCAACATATTTTCTAATAACGTCTAATTGGTTTGTTGGAATATATAAAATATCATCATTTTTATATTTTAATTTTATATAATCTTTTGTTGTTCCATCTGCAGTAATAGTATTTACACCAACAAAAATTCCTATACCATAATTCTTGTGTACAACATAATCTCCTGGTTTTAAGTCAGCATAAACTACTTTTTCTCCTTCTACAAATGCTTTATTTTGTATATGTTTTCTTTTCTTTCCACTTTCTACTAAATCATCTGCTGAAATTAAAATTTGGTTTATATCAAAATTTTCAAATCCCTCAGAGATTTTTCCTATTGTGATTGTTACAATGTTTTCACTAGATTTTACAACAATGGTTTTATCTAATTTTTCTTCTATTTTGCATAATATGTCTTCTTTTTCTAAAAGCTCTTTAACTTTTTTGGCTTTTTCTTTTGAATCAACCATTATATAAATACTTTTATTTTCTTTATTCCATTTTTTGATATCATCAAATAAATTTTGAATTTCCTTTTTATAGTAGTTTATTTCTCTATAATTAAAATGAAATTTTACTGCCTGTTTTTTTGTTTCAACATCTTGTTTTTCTAAATAAATTATTTGCCTATCTTTTAATTCTTCTATGTCAAGTGCTGATATTAATTCCAATGATTCTGGAACTATTTTTCCTTTTTCAATTATATTTTTTATAAGATTATTATTGTCATTTAATATGTTTTCTTCTCTTTGTTCTACTTTACCAATTTGGTCTATCATAACAACATAGTTGTCATTTAAATAATCTATTAAATTAGATTGTTCTTCATAAAATTCTTTAAAATATTTGTCAACTTTGCTTGCATAATTTCCAGTTTTTATTTGTTCTAAATCATTTTCTAAATTTTCTTCTTGTGTATCATCTTGTATTTTATCTTTTATTTTTTTGCAAATATTTTCTAGTGAATCTTCTAATACATATTCATATGATGGATATATTTTTATTTTATCTATTGTTTCTATTGACCTTTGACTTGTAATGCTGAATTTTCTGATAGAGTCAATTTCATCTCCCCATAATTCAATTCTAACACCTGTTTTTTGGTCAAGTGAAATATCAATAATTCCACCTCTTACACTAAATTCGCCTTTTCCATCAATTAAGTCATATCTTACATATCCTAAATTTATAAGTTTTTCCTTAATTTCTTCTAAGTTACAAATATCTCCGACTTTTAGATTAATTATGTTTTTTTCAAGTGTTTTCTTTGATGGCAATTTTTGCATAAGACTTTCAATTGTTGTAACAACTATTAAATCTTTTTTATCTATAATTTTGTTTATTGCATCTATTCTTTCAAAAGGTAAATCATTACTTTCTGCATCAAAGTCATATGTTACAATCTCTTTTTTAGGGAAAAATACCACTTTTTCTTTGTCAAGACTCTGTAAATTTTCATATATTTTTTTAGCTTGTATCTCATTATATGTAACAACTAATATTGGTTTTTTATTATATAAATTAATTCCCTCAATTATTTGTATTTCTCCAACGTCAGTTAAGCCCGATACTGATACCGGGCCCTTTTTATTTTCTATTTCTTTACTTAAATCAACAAATTTCTTTGTTTTTCCTAATTCTCCTATTATTGTATTCATTTAAATGCTAGCTCCTATAAATAAGGTTATTTTATATTTATTCATTTGAAAGCAATTTTAAATCTACCTCTTGCATTTTATATTTACCGTCAACTAATTTAAATGTTGTCAATGACTTTTCTAGTGATTCACTATTTTGTTTTAAATCTGTTGTAAATAGCATTTCAATATTTGGTAATTCTAATTTATTTACTACAATTTCCTTAAAGCACTCCATCATGTGTTTTTCGTCTTCACACACAAATATTAGTTGTGGAATACTAGAAAATCCAGAATCTCCTGGTACAAAATTTTCGTAAAAGTCTTTATATAACTTCATTTTTTGTACAAGCTTATTTTTCCAATTTTCTTCTCTTCTAAATACTTCAAATATAAATTGGATTGATTTATTATTTTTAGTTAATTTTACGGCTCCACCAGATACTTTAAAATTCTTACCTAGTGATTTTGCTGTAAGTGTTGGTTTTACAATAAATTCATCAAATGTTTTTACTTTTTTTAAATATGCAATTAGAACTTGATTTCCAGCAAGTCTTTTCTTTATCATTGCAACTGTTTTTGTATTATCAGATGGTTGCCATTTACAATCTATTTCTCTTGATGTTAATAAATATTTTCCCATTTTTTCAAGGCAATAAACTCTATAAATTCCACTTCCTTCTTGTGAAGTAAAATAATACCTTGTTAAAATTTTAGATTTTACTAAAGCATCTAATTTATTATTTAATTTGTCTTGTGATTTTATATCTACACCTTTTATTTCGAGCATTTGGAATAATTGTCTTGAAGTTATAAATTCAAATTCATTAACTAAATTTAATATTTCAAAATGAATATCTGTAATATGTCCAATATTTATTTTATGAATAATTTGGTTCATTGATACATATCCATCTTTTCCATCAAATGTTTTAATTTCTCCTTCCCTTATAGCAAATGGGGAAATTTCTGTTTTAATTTCATTATCTTCAACCATTTTTTACCTCCAATATTAAAAAATTTTTTAATATATTCTATATAATTTTTAATTATAATCAATTTTTTAAAATTTTTTCTACTTCTTTTTGCGATAAAAATCTCCACTTTCCAAGTTCTAAGTCTTTTACCCCAATATCTCCAATTTTACTTCTATGTAGTGCAATAACCTTTCTATTAACTGCCTCACACATCTTTCTAACTTGTCTATTTTTTCCTTCATGAATCGTTATTTCTAATCTTGATATATCTTTTTCTGTATCTTTTTTTAGAATTTTTACCTTAGCTGGTTTTGTTATATAGTCGTCAATTTGGACTCCATTTCTTAATTTTTCTACTTCTTCGTTTGTAATAATTCCTTTTACTGTTACAGTATATGTTTTTGTTATTTCATGTTTTGGGTGTGTTACTTTATATACAAATTCTCCATCATTGGTTAAAATCAAAGCTCCTGATGTATACATATCAAGCCTTCCAACAGGAACAATTCTTTCTTTTACTTTTACCAAGTTTAAAACTGTATCTCTATCAAACTGGTCTTTTACAGTTGTTACATATCCTATTGGTTTATTTAAAAGTATGTATACCTTTTTTTCATTATTTTTAACTTCTTTTCCACAATATGTAACTTTATCCACATTTTGGTCTATTTTTGTTCCTAATTCTGTTACAGCTTTTCCATTAACAAAAACTTTACCATCTAAAATTAATTCTTCACATTTTCTTCTAGATGCAATTCCAGCATTTGCTAAAAACTTTTGTAATCTGACTTGTTCCACTAGAAAGCTTCCTTTCTTATTTTATTTAAATAAAAATAAATCTAACTTCTTTAATATACTTATAAATTTATTACTTTCATTATTGCCTACTCTCTAAATCTTTAATAATATTCCTAAAATATTCTGGCATAGGTGCTTCTATAAACATTTCTTTCCCAGTTATAGGGTGTTTGAATTTTAGTGATTTTGCATGTAAGCACTGTCCCTTAATACCCCATTCATTTTTGCCATTTGAATATACTTCATCTCCAACAATTGGGTATCCTATATATGATAAATGTACTCTTATTTGATGTGTTCTTCCTGTTTCAATTTTTACTTCTAATAATGTATATTTATCAAATCTTTCCAGTACTTTAAAATGTGTTATAGCATTTTTACCATCTTTGTTAACTGCCATCTTTTTTCTATCTTTTGTACTTCTTGAAATTGGCATATTTATTGTTGCTTCGTTTTCACTTACAATTCCTTTTACCAATGCAATATATGTTTTCTCTACTTCATGATTTTTTATTTGTTCACTTAAATTTATGTGTGCTTTATCATTTTTTGCAACAATTATTGCTCCAGAAGTATCTTTATCTAATCTATGTACAATTCCTGGTCTAATTTCTCCACCAATTCCTGATAATGAATCTTTACATTTTGCCATAACTGCATTTACAAGTGTGCCATCTGGATTTCCATTTGCAGGATGTACAACCATTCCTTTAGGCTTGTTTACAACAATTATATCATTGTCTTCATATAAAATATCAATTGGAATATCTTGTGCTTTTAATTCAATCTCTTTTGGCTCTTCATCTTCAATTTCTACTAAATCTCCAATTTTCACTTTATATGATTCTTTTGCACTATTTCCATTTATTTTTATTTTATTTTCTTTAATTAGTCTTTGAGCATTTGTTCTTGAAAATTCAGTATTTTCNNNNTTCTCATCATGTGTTTTTGTTATTATCATATTAATCTTTGATTTCTTTTTTATTAATACATGTGTGATATCATATTTTTCAAAAGTATCCCCATAGAATGTACTTATTGATGATGTATCTATAAAGTCTGTAAAAATATCATTATCCTTATCACCACTAAATTCTGGTGAATATAAATCAGCTCTAGAATCAATAAATACTGGTATTCCTCTAAATAGCATATAACTACCAAAGTTGTAATCATTATAAAATCTAACATTTGTTAAATCCATATTTTCTAATATATAATCACATGCAGAAACTGGATATGCCTTTTCATTTACATATTTGTCATCTAATTTTGGTTTTATAAAATTAAAACTTATCAAAGCAAATAAAACTGTTAATGAAACTACAACAAAGAAGTTTTTTGATGCTTCTTCGAGCATATATATTCCATCTTTTGTATATGTCTTTACCATATCTACAACAAGTCTTGTAAATATAATTGAACCTATTAATACAAACATTGAAACTTGACGTTTTGATGATAGCATTAAATAGCCTAATCCAGCAAGCATAAATGCATCTGATAATCTAATTTTTACTTTTGTAAAGATTAGCATAACCAATATAACTGCAATTGTTATCAACATTTTATAATTTTGAGATAGTACCAATGGTTGATGTTCACTTATACTCTTCATTGTATTACCTTGTAATGTTTTAGTTAAATATGTAAAAGGTGTATCTTTTAATGGTGTTAAAAAGCCCATTAAAGCACAAATAATCATTATAATTATTAAAAATTTTACATTATTATTTTTATTTATAATTAATTTGTCTGGTTGTTTTTTTATCTTTGCTGTAATTAATGCTATTATATATTCGGCAATATATGGCAATACCAATACAAAGAAAAATGGCCATGTAGCACAATGTAGATTTGCAATTAGTAAAGATATAATTACAAGAGAAATTGCATATCTAATTTTTTTATTTTCAATAAATTTTTCTATACAATAAATTTCCCAAGTAAATAAAATAAATGTTACTAATTGTGCTCTTGCAGCAATATATGGTTTCAAAAAATATATTGAAATCGCTGTAACTACAAAGGCAATGAAATTTGATTTTGTAAGCTTAGAACTTACAAAGAACATTGAAAGTCCTAATACTACTGATAAAATACATGTCGTAATATAAATTCCTTTAAAGCCAGAAAATGAATATATAAGATATGTTAAGAAATCATATAACCAATGTGGATATGTATATGGAAGTCCTGTGTGCCATGAAAAATGGTCCATCATATCTATTCCATTATTTTTTATTAGTTCTCCAATCTTAATTGTGTAAAATGTATCATTTTGAAATGTAACTGGTGTAATACTAACGCAAAAAATAGCAATTAAAATAATTGCAACACATAGAAAATCAAATTCAATTTTTATTTTTTTCTTTTCTTTGTTCATCTTTTATCCCATTTCTTTCTGAAGGTACAATTTAGTTAAAAAAATTTATAATTATGTTTCAATTTTTTCCTTCTTTTTTATTAATGGAATTATACCAAATTAATTTAAAAAAGGCAAGAACTTTAAAATTCTTGCCTTTTAATAAAATTAATATATATATTATATCAAATCAGGCTTTTACATAGCTTGCTTTTTTTCTGTTTCTTGGATGTTTTCTATATTTTCGTTTTTATTTTCTGTTTCTTCATCATCAACAATTTCTAAGCTTCCTACAGAAACTTCATATGCAACTCTATTTTCTATTGTTCCATCTTCATGTTTCTTTTCGTAAGTTCTTGATTGAATTCTTCCTACTATTTTTATTTTTGTTCCAACTTCAAGGTTTTGGCAAAATCTTGCATTTCTTCCCCATGCAATTGTAGGAATGTAATCAGATTTATTATATGCTCTATTTACGGCAAGTAAAACATCAGCAATTTCTCTTCCAAATGGTGTTTGTCTGTATATAGGCTTTTTGCATATAAATCCAACTAATACAACCTCGTTTGTTACCATATCCTTTTTTACTATTTCGTTTTCTTCATCGGCTACTGGTTCTTCTACTTCTTGAATGTCTTTTGCAAAAACAGTTAATATTAATCTGTTTTTTTCATTTTCAAAACTATTATAAGACCTAAATTGACCTTTTACTAATAGTTGTTTTCCTTGCATAAGCATTTCATCTGTTATAATTCTTTCTGAAACTGTAATAGGAATTATATCAGCTGCACCGCTTAGTCTAGCCACTTCTAAATCAAAAGTATAAAACTTTTCTCCATAAATTTCATGGCTAAATCTTTTTTCTCCTGTAACTTTTCCAACTAATGTTAAATAGTTGTTTTCCAAATAATTTGTTTCCAAAATAATTTCCTCCCTTATTTTTTTTATCTGTTAAAAGTAAGCCTTTGGCTTTACTTAATGTATATTTATCTTTTTGCCGTTCATTTAACTACACCTATTATTATACACCATTTTTCGGGTTTTGTCTACATAAAAAGTTTATTTTTTATGTTTTTTGTTAATTTTGTTAATTAATAAGTATTTTCTGCTTATAATTTGATAATATATACAATTTATTATGTTCCTCAGCTCATTACACGATTGTTTATCTTCTAAATTAAAATTTGTGAGCCTCTCCGACTTTGCGCACCCTCACAAATTTTAATTAAGAATCTAAACAATCGTTTCAATCACATTCGTCTCTTCATAAATTGTATATATTATCAAATTATAAACTAGAAAAATAATTATTTGTTAACAACAATAAAACTGAAGAAACTGCAATAAAAAATGTTATCATTTTCTGGCTATTAAATACAAAAAACACATAACCACCTACTTTTATTTTACTCGTTAAAATATTTAATTATACCATTAAAAATTCCCCAAGCAAGTTTATTCTGGTATTCATCATTTAATAACTCTTTTTCTTCTTCCGGATTTGATAAAAATCCACATTCAACAATAGAAATTGGTATTTCAACATGTTTCATAATATAAACTGAATTTAATTTCATTGCTACTCTCTTATTTTCTTTTTGTATTGCGTCATTTAAATTGCTTTGTAATTTTTTTGCTAAAACAATACTTTTTTCATTTTTTGAATTATAAAAGCATTGCCATCCGCTATATTCTTGTTGTGGTATTTTATTTAAATGAATACTTACAAATATATCTGCTGAAGAATTATTTCCAATTTTTACTCTATTTCTAATGTCTGATACTTTTTTCTGTCTTAATGTTTCTTTATCTAAGTCATAAATTGCATTTTCGTCTGAACGTGTAAGTATAACAGTTGAACCATTCTCTTCAAGTAGATTTTGAACTTTTAGTGCTATTTTTAAATTTGTTTCTGCTTCTGTTGTACCATTACTACTTTCTGCACCTTCATCTGGT
>CACWHO010000007.1 GCA_902760765.1 uncultured Eubacteriales bacterium
CCTTGTGGCATTGAAAATGGATTATGATTGAAATCAATTGTTCCTTCATCTGATAATTCATACATTGGAAAATCAACAATATAGCAAAATCTATAAACATTTTTCTCTAATAAATCTAATCTTTTTCCTAATTCTATTCTGACTAATCCTGCAATTTTTTGTGCTATTTTGAATTCATCTGCAATAAAGAATACACTTGAATTTTTTGTCATTCCAAATTCATTTTCTAATTGTTCTTTTATTTCTTCTGTAATAAATTTTGCAATTCCACCTGTAATTTCACCATCTGCTGTATATTTAACCCATGCTAAGCCTTTTGCTCCAACTTCATCTGTTGTTGCATATTCTGTCATTTTATCAAAGAATTTTCTTCCTTGCTCAGCACCATTTGGCACTACAATAGCTTTTATTGTTTTTCCTTCAAATGCTTTAAATTCTGAATTTTCAAAACATTTTGTAACATCTTGTATAATAAGCGGATTTCTTAAATCTGGCTTATCTATACCATATTTTTCCATTGCTTCTTTATATGGAATTCTAATAAATGGTCCTTCATCTACTTTCCAATCTGTAAATTTTTTAAATATATATGGAACAACATCTTCCATAACTTTTAAAACATCATCTTGTGTTGCAAATGCCATTTCAAAATCCATTTGATAAAACTCGCCTGGTGCTCTATCTGCACGAGGGTCCTCATCTCTAAAACATGGTGCAATTTGGAAATATTTATCAAAACCTGAAACCATCAATAATTGTTTGAATTGTTGAGGTGCTTGTGGCAATGCATAAAATTCTCCTGGGTTTAATCTACTTGGTACTAGATAATCTCTTGCACCTTCTGGTGAAGAATTTGCAAGTATTGGTGTTTGAATTTCTGGAAATCCTAATTCTTCCATTCTATCTCTTATGGCTTTTAAAATTTTAGCACGAAGTAAAATGTTATTATGTAATTTTTCATTTCTTAAATCTAAAAATCTATATTCTAATCTTAAATCTTCTCTAACTTCTTGGTCTGTGTTAATTTCAAATGGAAGTGTACTTTTACATTTTCCTAATACTTCTATTGTTTCTGCAATTACTTCTATTTCTCCTGTTGGAATTTTTAAATTTTTATTGCTTCTTTCCACAATTTTTCCAGATATGTGTATACAACTTTCTGTTGCTATTTCTTTTACTTGTTCTTGTAACTTTTCATCATTTACTACTATTTGTGTTATTCCATATTGGTCTCTTAAATCAATAAAAATCATTGCTCCAAGGTTTCTTATTTTTTGTACCCATCCGAGCTAATTCTACATTTTCTCCTACATTTGATATGTTTAATTCTCCACATGTTTTTGTTCTATACATTTATTTCATATCCTTGTATCATATATTTAGGTTTTTATGAGGTTTCCTATAAACCTTTAAATAAATTACTTTTCTATTTTAGCACATTTATTCATATTTTTCAATCACTTGAAAATATTGTAACATAATAAATATTTAAATTACTATATTCAAATTATCAAATTTATACAATTATTAATTAATAGATTTTTTCCTTATTTTTGCCACAAAAAATCCCTCGTATTCTTCTGTTGGACAAACACATAATGTTCCTGGAATTGTAACAGGTAGTTTGGGAATTATGTCCATATTTTCAAAATCAATCGGTTCAATTTCTGTATTTGGAAAATTTAAAATCTTATTTACAATTTCTTCATTTTCTTGTTTTAGAATTGAACAAGTTGAATATACCAATTCTCCTCCTGGTTTTAAAATTTTTATTGCTTTCCTTATTAATGTCTCTTGCGTTTTTACAGATTTTTTTATCAAATTTTCTGTAAAGTATTTTTCTAAATTATTATCTTCTAAATTTAATGTACCACTTCCACTACATGGGCTATCTAGCAATATTTTATCAAACCTAAAAAAGTCATCAATTTGTCTTGAATCCTTTGGCATAATATATACACTTTTTGCCCCTTGTTTTTCCACATTATATTTTAATTTTTCAATTCTAATTCTATTAATTTCACAGGCTGTAATATGTGCCATATTATTAGAAATTGCGGCAATTTCAGTTGTCTTTCCTCCTGGAGCTGCTGCCATATCTAAAATATCTTCTTTCTCCTTTGGTTTTAAAATGATAGGTGGCAACATTGATGACAAACTTTGTAAATATATTTTTCCTTCTTCATATATATTTAGTTTTCGAATATCATCTTCAATTGCATTTTCAATTAATAAACCATCTTTGTACCAAGGAATTTCTTTAAATTGTATATTATTTTTAGAAAATATATCCTCTATTTCCTGCATATTTGATTTTATTGTATTTACCCTTAATGTTACTTTTCTTCTCGCTTTATATCCATTTAAAATCTTTTCTGTGTATTCTTTTCCATATTGCTCTTCTAACATTTTCAATAAAAAATCAGGTACTTCTAGCATTTCTTCACTCCTCTACTAATTTGGTTATATACTATCACAAAATAATACATAAAACAACTTTTATTAATATTGATTTTTTCAAACTGTTATGCTATAAATTAATTAGTAAATAATTGATAATTTGAAGCAATTTATAAAAATATTTTTTAAATATTAATAGTATTAAATAATTTATAAAAAATTTTATGGAGGGAACTAATGAAAAAAGAAGTTTTTGATTTTTATGATAAAACTGCCTTAAAATCATACAATCTTGATAAATCAATGCAATATCAGCTTAGTATTTTAGGAACTTTAGATGTTTTTACAAGATTACATTCTGAAAATGTTGCATCAATTACATGTAGACTTTGTGAATATTTGCATTGCACAAAAAGTTTTACCGAATATTGTACAATTTGTGCATATTTACATGATATTGGTAAACAGTTTATCCCTCAAAGTATATTGCAAAAGAAAGAAAAATTAACAGATGAAGAATATGAAATAATGAAAACACATACAACTCTTGGTTACAAAATTTGTATGGATGACGAAAAATTACGTCCATACTCTGCTGGTCCAATTTATCATCATGAGTCATTAAACGGAACCGGATACCCTCGTGCTTTAACAAAAAAGGATATTCCATATGAAGGGCAAATAATAAGAGTTGCCGATGAATTTGACGCTATCGTAAGTAAAAGGCAATATAAGTCACATATAAATATTGTTGACACACTTAAATTTTTAGTTAGCGAATGTTACCCTGAAGAAAATCCTGATGTTCCTGTTAAAGACCCTAATTTTGGAAAATTAAATCCAATATGTGTAAAAGCTTTAATTAAAGTTGTTATTGATGATACAGAATATGAAATTTCAAATATTATGGATTATGTAAAAGACCTAAAATCAGAAATAAAAAGATTGGAGCAAATAGAAAAGTATGATAAAAAAAGGAAAGAAGCTAAAGATTTAAAAAAGCAAAATTATTATCTAGAAGGAATGAAATATTTGCTTATTGAAAGAGAAACAGTTGATAATTATCAAGAAGTTTTAAACTCTTACAGAAGTATAGTTGAAAAAAACAAAGAAAAAATTGATATGTTATTTGATGAAATTAATGAAATTAAAAAACTTAAAAAAATTAAATTAAATTCAAATGATTTGTCTTCAAAAAAAATTGAAATTGATGAATAAACATCAATTTCAATTTTTTATTCATCTAAACCAAAACTTACACCTAATGCATTATTTATTTGGTTTATTACATTTTCATCCTGTATATGTCCTATTTTCTCCTTTAATCTACTTTTATCTATTGTTCTTATTTGCTCTGTTAAAATAACTGAGTCGTTTTTTAATCCACATTTTTCTGAGTCAATTTCAATATGTGTTGGAAGTTTTGCTTTATTTGTCTGTGAAGTTATTGCTGCAGCTATTACCGTTGGGCTATATTTATTTCCTAAATCATTTTGAATAATTAAAACAGGGCGTATTCCTCCTTGCTCAGAACCAACAACAGGACTCAAATCTGCATAAAACATATCTCCTCTTTTTATTGTCATATTATTCACTCCTAATATTAGTATGTCAAGCTTGTATTTTCTTATTAGTTCTGAGGTAAATATCTTACTTTTGTTGCTGTCATTCTGTTATATTTATCTCATTATATATTATGTAAATTATTATATTTTGGTTAGTATCTTTTATTTCCATTTTTGTTGGTTTGCAACTCTCTTTTGAAACGAATAATTTTTCATATTTTTGATATTTATTTTCATTTTTTGCAGTTGTTTCCAAGATTATTTGGTTATTTTCTTCCTTAAATTTTGAATTTGAGTTACTTTTATAGCTTTCTATAAAACTGCTTAAATCCAAATTATTTTGTGTTAATTCTTTATAATTTTCAATTATGTTGCTTAGGCTCAATTTTGTATTTTCTATTTTTAAATTACTACCATCTCTTGTTATTTTGACTCCTTGAATATTTGTTGGTTCAATTACTTCTTGTGATGAATGCTCATTATCTATGTAATTTTGTTTTATTTTATATTTATTACTATTTTTGTTACTTTTTATTTCTATATCAACTTGAGAATTGTATGCACTAATATTTAAAATATAATCTACAATTTCTTGACTAGTACTATTGTTTCCAATTTTTGAATTTTTAGACTTGTTTTTATTATTTTTTGTAAAAAAAATAAATATTCCTAACGCAACTACTGCAATAACCGTAATTACAATTAATATTTTTATTTTATTTGATTTTTGATTTTGATGCCTTTTAATTTTTATTTTTTTTGACATACTATAAACCATCCCTTTCTCACTTTTAAATAAGTTTACAACATAAAAAGACTCATAAAAATTAATCTTAGTTAATTTTATGAGACTTTTCTTTTTTTATGTTTTATTTTAATTAATCAATATTTTACTTTTATTAAAAATGAACTTTATACCATTTTCAATTAAAAAATTTTTCTATTTCTTCCATTAATTCATTTTTATCCTCAATATAATTTATTTTTTTCCTAAATTCATTGCTATTTTGCATGTTTTTAGTATACCAAGCAACATGTTTCCTCATTTCTCTTATTGCAGTAATTTCAGGCTTATTTTCTAATTCTAATTCAAAATGTTTTTTTATAACTCTCAATTTTTCTTGATTTGAAACCTCTGGTAGTTTTTCTCCTGTTTCTAAATAATGTAATATCTTTTCAAATATCCAAGGATTTCCAAATGTTCCTCTACCAATCATTATTCCGTTTACCCCTGTTTTTTCAAACATTTCTTTTGCTGATTCTTCATCCACAATATCTCCATTTCCTATTACAGGAATTTTAACACTTTCTTTTACCTTTTTTATTATATTTAAATCGGCTTTTCCCGAATACATTTCAGCTCTTGTTCTTCCATGTATTGTTATTGCGGAAACTCCCAATTTTTCTGCCATTTGTGCATATTGAACTGCAACAATATGTTCTGAATCCCATCCTTTTCTTAGTTTTAATGTTACTGATTTAGTTGAATTTTTTACAACAGCTCTTATTACTTTTTCAGCTGTTTTTTCATCTAATAATAATTTGCTACCATCTCCATTTTTTACAACTTTTGGTGCTGGGCACCCCATATTTATATCAACAATATCTGCTAAATTACTAATATATTTTGCAGCATACCCCATAGTTTCTTCATCACTACCAAAAATTTGCATACTTATTGGGCGTTTTTCCCCTTCTGTATTTAATAGCATTTTTGTTTTTGAATCATCATGAAAAATTGCTTTGCTACTTACCATCTCTGTACAAACAAGTGCTGGCCCAAATTCTTTACATATACTACGAAAAGGCATGTCTGTTACACCTGCCATTGGAGCTAATATTAAATTATTTTCTAATTCCAAATTTCCAATTTTTAGTTTTTTTAAATACATTTATTTTCTCCGGTTGATAGATTATATATTTTTGTTATCTTACAAATATTGTTTTTTGCCTTTTACTACTTATATTTAATAATATTCCAAGCATAATATAACTAGTTATCAATGAACTTCCACCATAACTTACAAATAGTAATGGAACTCCTGTTATTGGAAGCAACCCCATTACCATTCCAATATTTTCAGTCATATGGAATAAAAATATTCCTGCAATTCCAGATGCAATCATTGAGCCAACATTATCTTTTGCCGTTTTTGCAATATATATAGCCTTCGTTACCAGATACACATACAATACAATTATAGTACATGCAATTATAAATCCCATTTCCTCACTTATTACAGAATAAATAAAGTCTGTTGTTTTAGGATATAAATAGCCGTAATTGAGTTTGGTTTCCTTTTAATAACCCCATTCCTGTAAGCTGCCCTGCTCCAATTGCAAGTTTT
Source organism: uncultured Eubacteriales bacterium (assembly GCA_902760765.1). GTDB lineage: Bacteria > Bacillota > Clostridia > TANB77 > CAG-508 > CAG-269. The sequence goes on from CACWHO010000007.1 coordinate 6,314, forward strand.
GATTGAATTATATTGTATCCACTTCCACGTGGGTCTGATTCTGGATTTAAAAAGATATCTATTCTCTTTTTAGCATGTGTTGGTAAAGCAAAATTATATATTAAAGGAAGTGCTACAATTAGAGTAATTATTGCTCCAATTACATATTTTCTATCTATTCCAGATGTAAATAACATAATAGCTATTGCTACAACAAATGCCATTGCTGTTCCATAATCTGGTTGTTTTATAATTAAAAATAAAGGAATAGCAAAAACTGCAAAAATCATTAAAAGCCTTGTTGGTTTATTAATATTTTCTGCATATTTTTGCTGAATTTTTGACATTATTAGTGCTAAAAATAATATAACAGTAATTTTTGCAAATTCAGATGGTTGAAAAGAAAATGAGCCAATATTAAACCAGCTTGTTGCTCCATTTACTGGTTCTGTAAACAATACTGCTATAAGCAAAATTATAGTTACAATATAAAATATTGGTGATAATTTAACTAGTACTTCATAATTTGTTATCATTGTAATAAGTAAAAAAATAGCACTTATTGCAAACCAAATAATTTGCTTTTTAAACTCTTCATTTCCGGTTTCTTGTGTAGCTGAAAATAGTGCAACTATTCCTATCACTGTAAGAATAATTGCAGCTATTAACATTCCCCATTCCATATTTTTAAAATCTCTTTTTCTCATTAAATTGTTAATCTCCTTATGGTTTAGCTTAAATCATTTAATGTTATTTTTTAGAATTTTCTTCTGTTTTTGTCTTTTCTTCATTTTCTTCTGATTTCTCTTCTTTATTGCTTACTTCTTCTTGTCCTTTTTCTTGTTCTTCTTGTTTCTTTTCATCTTGTATTTTTGCATTACTATCCTCAATTATTTCTTTTGCTTCTTTTTCTATTCTTTTATTTTCCTCTTCTTTGCTTTCATCATTTTCTACTTGTTCTTTATTCTCTGATGTTTTTTCTGCTTTATTTTCTTTGTTTTCAGTCTTCTCTGTTTCTTTTTTACCAATTTTTCTAGCATCATTTTTTATATTAAGAATAGGAATATTTGCATATAATGCTGGAGCACCATTTGTTCCATCTGGATTTTCCTGATTTGTTAATCTAACATCAATCTCTTTTTCATCTACATCTATATATTTTTTTATTACTTCAATTATTTCTTGTTTCATAAGCTCCAAAAAGTCAGCTGATACATTTGCTCTATCTTGCATTAAAACTAAATGTAATCTTTCTTTTGCTGCATTTTTTGAATGTGATTGTGATTCTTTATCTTCTTGCTTATTTCCAATTTTCTTAAAGAAATTTATAATATTTTCAAACATTTTCCCTATCCTCCAATTGATTTTTATTTTTTACTAAAAAAGCTTTTTAATTTTGCCCAAAATCCTTTTTCTCTGCCTGGTATTGTAACTTCAATTTTTTCTCCTAAAACTCTTTTTGCAATTTCCATATATGCTTTTCCAGATGGAGCTTTTTTATTTTGAATTACTGGTTCACCTTTATTTGTTTGTGTAATTATGTATTCATCATCTGGTACAACACCAATTAAATCAATTGACAATAGGTCTACTATATCGTCAACATCCATCATTTCGCCTTTTCTAACCATATTAGGTCTTATTCTGTTTATTACTAATTCTGGATTTTTTATTTCTGATGATTCTAATAATCCAATTATTCTGTCTGCATCTCTTATTGCTGAAATTTCAGCTGTTGTTACAACTATTGCACGGTCAGCACCTGCAATTGCATTCTTAAATCCTTGTTCTATTCCTGCTGGGCAATCTATAAGTATATAATCAAATTGTTCCTTAAGGTTCTTTGTTAATTCTTTCATTTGTTCTTCATTTACAGCACTTTTATCTCTTGTTTGTGCGGCTGGTAGTAGGTATAATTCTTTAAATCTTTTATCTTTTATTAATGCTTGTCTTAATTTACATTTTTCTTCTACAACATCAACTATGTCATATACAATTCTATTTTCTAGTCCCATTACAACATCTAAGTTTCTTAAGCCAATATCAGTATCTACTAAGCATACCTTTTTGCCTTCTACTGCTAAACTTGCGCCTAGATTTGCAGTTGTTGTTGTTTTTCCTACTCCGCCTTTTCCTGATGTAATAACAATTACTTCTCCCATAATTTTCCTCCTTAGGATATTAAAAACACTAATTTTTTATAGTAATATAATACACCGAAAAGCTCAAAAAGTCAATGTTTAACATAAAAAGCTTTAAATATTTTTTAAAATATTTAAAGCTTTTTTCTAGTCTTTTACATATAATGTTACTCTAAATCCATAAAGTCCATTTATTGAATTTGGTGATGCTGTTTCTCTATTTGTCATATTGTCTGTTGTTCCACTTTTGCCACCTCTTAGTACTCTTGTATCTGTTCCATATGCTTCCATAGTCCATTCAGCAACATTTCCAGCTAAATCATATATATTTTTAAGCTGATAAGCTTCATCATATCCTGTCGTTGCTATATTTCCATCTGTATCATAATTTCCAATGCTTGTACTATTTGTAATATCATCACTAATTTCTGAAAAACTTTTTAGCCATCTTAAAATTGCATCCCACTGCACACCATAACATAATGTACTATTTTCATACATACTTCTTGCCTTTTCTACTGCACCACCTGTTTCATCTGTCATACTATTTCCCCATTTTATATAATTATATATTTTTTTACCCTTTTTAATTACTGGTGCCATACTAATGTCAGATGCTGTTTCTAATGTCCTTGCAGTATCTCCATCAATTCCTGTTTCATATCTTCCAACATAAAAACCTTTGTATTTCTTTATGCTTTTATACATTTCTTGGACCTCTTTAGTACTTGTACTTCCTGTTTCATTTACATTTAAGCCATTAGCTGAAATTTCATAATATTTGCTTTCTGTTAAACCTGTTGTAATAAAGTCTTCTGATGATATTTTTGTATCTCCAAAATCTTCTCTTACAAATTCACTAAAATCATCTACTGGAACCCAAACAAATTCATTTCCTGTGCTAATGTTATTTTCTACATTATCTGTTATTACAAGTCCGTCCTTTATTTCATTTGTACCTTCTGCTAAACTTACCCTGAATCCTTTTGGAATATATGCAATGTCTCCATTTTTATCTACATATTTTGTATTTTCTGTATATGTCTCTGACCATTTATTTTCATCTATTGGCAAATAAACAGCTTTTGATTCATCTTTCCTATTTTTAAAATATCCTTTATAATGTGTAACACTTTTTAAAAATTTATCTTTTTCTGTTTCATCTTTAAAACTCAATGTTGAAAAATCTTGAGTTCCAGAAATAGATATCTTTTTTACCCAATAATATTGATTTTCGGTTGATGTTTCCACATTTTCTGTTTTATCTGTTGATATAATTATTGTTCCGCTTTCATTGTCTGCAATTTTTTTCCAATTATCATCAACTTTTCCAATGTAATAATAACCATCTGGAATTAAAATTCCATCAATATATCTTAAATCAACCGTTGTTTCATCTGGTGTTGTATAATTTGTATAATATTTTTTATCTCCAGTTTTCTCAGAAACCGTAATACCTTTAACATAAAAAATATTATGGCTATTTGAATTTATAATATATAAATCACTATAATTATTTGCAATTGTTGTTAGTTCATTTTTTGTGTCTTCACTTAATTCCTTTGATGATGTATCTATTCCACTATCAGTAACTTCTGATATTAAATCATCATATTCTCTACCATAATTTAATGTTAGTCCCTGCATTGCTTGTAAATCTATTACATAAAAATCTCCTGTATCATTATTATTGCTCAATATATTTGCACTTTTTAAATCACTAATATTTGTATATTTAATTTTTGCTGGAATTGTTCCATTTGTATTGTAAAATTCTTCAACTTTTGTATTCAGAATTTCAATATCATTGTAAAGATTTGTTAAATCATCTATGTCTTTTTTATCTTGAGCATTATAAACTATCATATTAGTTAAAATCAATAAAATAATAACTGTAATTACAAGTGCTGTCATTGTTATTCCTTTTTCTTTTTTTAGGTTTATTTTCATCTTTCGATTTCTCCTTTTCCTTAGTACAAGTTTACTATTAAATTGATTTATTTTCAAGTATTTTTTTATAAATTAATTGTTTCCTTTTATATATTAAATTTTCTTTTATAGCTAAAAGCCATAAATATCCAATTACTAAAACATATGCCAAATTTTTAGTATAGATTGCAAGAATTATTATTAAAATAGAAACAACCCATAACACTATATTTGAAATTAAAAATATCATTTTTTCGGTTTTTTGTATTCCAAAATTTATATGTAAAAATTCCTTTAAAATTCTACCGCCATCAAGTGGATATATTGGTATCAAATTAAAAGCAAAGATTAAAAAATTAGTATATATAATCATAAGTTGTTTTATAATATCAATATTTATATGGCTTGTAATTAAAATTATTATTAAATTTGTAAATGGCCCAGCAAAAGCTACAATTATTTTTTTTATACCTAATATGTTTCCTTTTTTTATCTTTTTATTAAAATCTTTTACATTAGTTTTAAATGATAATGAAAATCCAAATGGCATTATCTCAATTTTTTCTGGTTTCATTCCTAAAGCCAAACCTGCAATAAGATGTCCAATCTCATGAATAAATGCAAAGAGCATAAGATATACATATATTTCAATTTGCTTTGTAAAATAAAATATAATCAAAAAAATAAAAATTTTTAAGTCAATTCTAAACCTCATTACATTCACCTTTCCAAAATTACAATTCTAGTATTTTTTGTGGGTCAATAGATTTTTCGGAAAGTCTTATTTCAAAATGTAAATGTGGTCCAGTTGAATTTCCTGTTGAACCAACTTCTGCTATCTCTTGTCCTTGTTCTACTTTATCTCCTTCATTTACATATAATTTATTACAATGTGCATAAATTACGCTTACATTTCCAATTTGAATTTTTAAATGTTTGCCAAAATCTCCTTCTTCTGATGCAAGTACAACCTCCCCCGGAGTTGAGGATTTTATTTTGGTTCCCATATTTGCAGCAATATCAACTCCAGTATGATTTTTAGGAACTGTTGATGTTGTTGGATTTCTCATTCCAAATGAAGAACTTATTTTCCCCTCTATTGGTTTTATAAAACTTGTTGTTGCTTTAATATCTGCAATCTCTTTTTCTTCCTCTGTCTGTCCTTGTTGTTCACTATTTTCTTTACCTATTGTATCCTGTTTTTCGCTTTCTGCAACTTGTTCGTTTATTTGATTCTGTTCAGCTATATTACTTTCACTTTTTGTATTATTATTAAATTCTGATTCATTTCCTATTACATTTTCTTGCATAGTTGTATCTTCATTGGCTCCTCCAATTCCATTTTGTTCTTTCATATTTTCCAAAGTTTTTATTAAAGTATCTTTTATAGTATTTCCTAATTCACTGATATTTGTTCTATATGATAGGACACGATTTACATCAGCCAAAAATTCTTTTGAAAAAATATAGTCACTATTTTTTATAGTTAAAAAAACTAAGTAAATAAACAAACATAGAAATATCTGTTTAATAAGTCTTTTAAATTGCCTTCCCGTCCTTTTATTATTAACAGAAATTGTTGTTTTTCTTCCAATATCTCTTCCTTGCCTTCTTGCATATATTTCTTCTGCTCTTTTAATTCTATCTTCAACAGACATAGTTTTTTCCATTTTATCACTTTCCTTTGTTTTGATAAAAAATTTTGGCTCAAAGCGTTTATATCTTTGAGTGTTCTTTATAAACTATATGTCCATTTTTTATTTTTTAGAACTCTAAACATTTTTCTTAAAATTAACTATAATTATACTCAAATATAATAAATAAAAAAATAAATTTAGAATTTGTTTTCTAAATTTATTTCTTTAAATCATTTAAAAATTAATGCTACCATTTCTAAAATACTAAATAATGAAATTAAAATTGAATATTTTTTTAATTTATTATATCTGACTTTGTCTCTTACAGTTAGTTTTTCTTTTCTATTTTCTACTTTATTTATATAGTCATTTACTATTGTTTCTGCTTCATCTAGAATATATTTTTTGTTATATTTTTTGTTTTTTCTTCTACTTTCATTTTGCTTTTTTTCTATCTTTTGTAATCTTTTTGCTTTTTTGGTAGTTTTTAAAACAATAATTGCTTCATCAACAATATTTGATGGTAGGTCTTTCAGGATTACTATGTTTTTTAGTTTACTACTTTCCATATATCCTCCTTATGTAGTTTTTATTAAATTATTCCCATAATTTGGATGGATATACATTTTTGGAGGCGCCTATCGGAGTCGGACCGATCATCAGAGTTTTGCAGACTCGTGCCTTACCGCTTGGCTAAGGCGCCATTTGTTTATAAATGCTAGATTAAGCACCTTTTAAGTTTACTATAATTTTAACCAAAAGTCAATATTTGCAATGGATTTTCTTTTCTATCATATTCAACAAATGATAAAATAGTACCTCATACATCATAATTTTAATCATTTATGATTTTGTATTATTATAAAAATTAATTATTTTTTATTTTTCTAATTTTCCTTTTTTTATTGATAAATTTAAAATTTTGTTTTATAATGTTATAGAACAAAAGTTTTGTCTATGATGAAGATAATTTACACTTTTGCAAATAGATTAAAAACTATAATAAACAAAATATATTAAAAATTATGAAGGAGGAAATTATTATGGAAAAAAGTGAAGTAATAAAGGTAACAAATAAAACTTTCGAAGATATAAAACATATTGATGAAGATGGAAATGAATTTTGGTATGCAAGGGAATTAATGGTAGTATTAGAATATACAAAATGGGGAAATTTTAAAAATGTAATTAGTAAAGCTATGCAATCTTGTCAAAATAGTAATATACCTGCGTTTGACCATTTTGCCGAAGTCGGTAAAACGGTCCCAATGCCATCTGGAGCAAAACCTAAAATAATTGAAGATTACAAACTATCAAGATATGCTTGTTACTTAATTGCTCAGAATGGTAGCCCTAAGAAAAAGCAAATTGCTCTTGCTCAAACATATTTTGCAGTTCAGACTAGAAAACAAGAATTAACTAGAGAACAATATAACCAATTAAGTGAAGATGAAAAGCGACTATATAATAGACAAATTATAAAAAATAAAAATAAGTATTTATTCGATACAGCAAAAGTTTCTGGCGTTGAGAATTATGGAAAATTTAATAATGCTGGTTATTTAGGTTTATATAATGAAACTGCAGAACAAATAAATCTTACTGAATTTATATAAAAAAGCCATACAAGCATTGAAAACTTATATGGTTTTTATTTTGGAGCGGGAAACGGGGCTCAAACCCGCGACCTCTGCCTTGGCAAGGCAGCGCTCTATCAACTGAGCTATTCCCGCATATT